>JBBRPU010000238.1:0-5677 GCA_038227545.1 Candidatus Acidiferrales bacterium | reverse complement strand
GTACGTCCCGCCGGTTTACTGGCTCACTGATAAACAAGCCGGTGGCGCGCACGGCTACAACACGGAAACCAGTCCCGGTCCGGCGATTCCCACGCGCCAGTCGCTGGAGCGCTTCATTCCCAAAGACCATCTCTGGCCCATTGATGAGGTCTGGAATTATCATGCGGGCAAGGAACGCTTCACCACCATCAATGTGTTTGCCGACGGGCTGAACCGCCGCTATGGGGCGGCCACTTCACTCGATGATTTCGAGCGCAAGTCCCAAGCCATTACCTACGACGGCCAGCGCGCCATGTTCGAGGCGTACGCGAGGAATAAATACACCAGCACCGGCGTCATCCAGTGGATGCTTGACAACGGCTGGCCGTCGCTCATCTGGCATCTCTACGACTACTACATGGTTCCCAGCGGCGGATATTTCGGCACCAAAAAAGCCAACGAGCCGCTCCACGTGCAGTATTCCTACGACAACAATTCCGTGGCGGTAATCAACAACACCTACGAAGCTCTTAAATCCATGAAGGTCACTGCGAAAATTTACAATCTCGACGCCAGCGAAAAAGGCGCGAAGGACGCCACGCTCGACATCGGGGCCGACAGCGCCACTACCGCCTTCGAACTCCCCAATGTCGAAGGCCTCAGCAACACTTATTTCCTGCGCCTGCAATTACAAAATTCCGCGGGCAAATTGGTGAGCGATAACTTTTACTGGCTTTCCACCAAAGCCGACACCCTGGACTGGAGCCACCAGCAAGACACCGTCTACACGCCGCAAGCCGAGTTTGGCGACCTGACCGGCCTCGCCACGCTCCCGGAAGTGAAACTGGACGTTACCTCAACCTCAAAAAATAATGCGGGCAAGCACACCACGCGTGTCATTGTAAAAAACCTCGGGAACAATATCGCATTCATGGTGCATTTGCGGGCGGCGCGCAGCAAAGACGGGACCGACGTGACGCCGATTCTCTGGGAAGATAACTATTTCTCACTGCTTCCCGGCGAACAGCGCGAAGTTTCCGCCACCTACTTGAATGATGCTCTGGCCGGCGGCTCCGCCACCCTGGAAGTCGAAGGCTTCAACATCGCCAAACAAACCGTGGAAACCAACGCGTCCGCCGGCGGCAACGACTAGATTATGCATGGGATTGTCGGCCAGTCTGTGGAGCAGGCAGGGCTATTTATGGTCTTGTTGAGGTGCTGCGGAGTGACGGCCAGCTAGCGGTCCAATTTTGTACGGCGTAACAGTTCCTGAAATCGCGTGTCGCTCCTCAACGGAGCACAAGCGGGATCCACTTTCAGGCCGGTCGTGGAAGGGGCATGTTCTGCATATGCTTTTTCCAGCCATGCTATCGCACCGTCCTTTTCTCCAGCGCCGAGGTTTGCCAAAGCCCACGGCCCAGAAGTTGCTTATGACCTTCGCGCTCGGTGTACCAAATCGCTGGGATGACATTCTGGCCACTCTTGCTCTAAAGAACGCAACCCCTCGGCATCTTGTGCTCATCGAATAGAATAGATAAGCGGCTGCTGCTGCGTCGGCCACGGGTCCAGCGGCTCAATGAATTGAGCCTGATCGGCTTGAGAGGAACTTTCCGATGAATATTTTTACGCGTTTGCTGGGCGTTGGTGCTTTGGCCTTGTTTTTTTCCGCGGGGGCTTCCGCGGATACGCTCGAACTGAAGGATGGGCGGGTTCTTGAAGGCAAGTATCTGGGTGGAACGCAGGTTATTATTCGCTTTGAAATTCAAGGGGATGTGCAGACTTTTCGTGTGCGCGAAATTTCCGCGCTTACGTTCGAAGGGCGCCGCCGTGATGCTCGCGATCGCCGCGACAACGGTGGTGCGCCGCAGGACCAGAACGGTGCGGGCCAGCCTCCCTCTTCCAACAGGCAATACGATCCTCCGGCGCAGGATCAGCGACCCTATGATCAGCAGGGCAACAACCCGCCGCCGTACGATCAATCTCGTCCAAATGATTATCCGCTGCCTGCCGATTCACGTGATCGCGATCGCTACGATCGTGATCAGGACCGCCGCAGCCAGGAGTCTCGCGATCAGGGGCGTGATTCCCGCCTCCAACCGGTATATGCCGCTCCCGGCACGACTGTCTCGATTCCCAACGGCGAAAAAATTCTTGTGCGCATGATTGATGCCGTGGACTCCCGCAATAACGCGGTCGGTGACGGGTTCCACGCGAGCCTGGAAAGCGACATCATTGTGGACAACATCCTGGTCGCCCGCCGCGGCAGCGATGTTTATGGGCGCCTTTCCTTCGCTAAAGAATCGGGCCGACTGGCGGGAAGTTCCGAGCTACAGCTCGAGCTCACGCGGCTGTTTATTGATGGCCAGGAATTTCCCATCGCCACCGGCGAATACACCGTTCGCGGTAGAGGTCGCGGCGAAGACACCGCCAAAAAAGTTGGCACCGGAGCCGTGGCGGGCGCGATCATTGGCGCAATTGCCGGTGGAGGCGAGGGTGCAGCGATCGGCGCGGGGGTGGGCTCGGCGGCGGGTGCAGGAGTGCAATTGGCTACCCGTGGCAAGGAAGTGCGCGTCCCCAGCGAGACGTTGTTGGAGTTCCGGCTGGATCAAGCGGCGACGGTCACCCCCACTCAGCAGTAGCAGCAGAGCAGTAGCTTCTTTATCTCCCGGGTTCGCCGTTGCCAACGGGCGACGGCGGGCCTGGCATGTTTTTTGCCAAACCCGTCACGTCGAGCAACCCCGCCGTACGATTTCGCTGTTATCCAATTAGGCGCACGCCTGCTACTTTCGGTCTTGCCACTCTCACTGTTAGTGAATAAGATACCCCATCTACTGGAGAGATAACGTGCCTAAAGAAAAGCCGAGAGTAAATATTGGAGAAGTGATCAAAACCTATCGCAGCCAGCGCGGATTGTCGCAAGGCGACATCGAACGCCGCACCGGCCTGCTGCGCTGTTATCTTTCGCGCGTGGAGAACGGCCACACCGTGCCGTCGCTCGAAACGCTGGCGAAGATTGCCGAGGCTATGGACATCTCGCTGGCCGATTTTTTCCCTGGCACCGAGACTCCCCGCGACAAAGAAACCCAGAAGATGCTCGGCGAACTCTCGCAGGACGAGATCCGCTTCCTCGCGGAGATCAAGCGCTACAGCACGACGCTGTCTGACGGGGACAAGCGGCTGGTGCTGGCGATGATTCGCAAGATGGCCAGCCTTCTGCCTCTCACGGTGGCGCGCAAGCCTCTGGTTCGCCGGCCCACCGCCTAACTTATTTCCGACTTGTCTTCGGTCGCCCCACGTGCCGTTCCGGCGTGTGGGGTTCTCTATTTTGGGTAGCATGTAGTGCCTGTCTCGCACTCTAACAACCAGAGGGATGAACGTCCGTTGTATATTCACTCGCACGAACCAGGGTGCAGGTTTTCATCAAAGAGAATTACGGTCTAGATGTTAGGAGGAGCAATGAATCGACGAAAATTTGTGTCCCAAAGTGTCGCAGCTTTTGCTGCTTCGACAGTTGTGCCACCGGGCGGCGCGACATCCCTTGAGGTGCGAAATTCAAGCGCCAGTGGTCCCACATTCATTCTGGATGCGAAACCTTCTCCGATCACTGTCGACGTTGCCAAGACGGCCGTCATTGTGGTGGACATGCAAAATGATTTCGGGAGCAAGGGAGGAATGTTCGACCGGGCCGGAATCGATATCTCCATGATTCAACGCGCTGTGGAGCCCACCGCTCGCACCCTGGTTGCTGCGAGGAAAGCAGGCATCAATGTCATCTACTTAAAAATGGCCTATCTGCCCGACCTCTCCGATATAGGCATAGCAGGCTCGCCGAACCGCAGAGTACACGAGGAAGTGATGCACGTGGGAACGCCTATGCGCTCTCCGAGCGGCGCGGACACCCGGATTCTGGTGCGCGACACCTGGAACACGGATGTCGTCGACGCCCTGAAACCGCATGCCGATGACACAACTATTTATAAAACCCGATTTAACGGATTTTTTCGTACTGACTTGGACGAGAAGCTAAAAGCTCTGGGAGCACGGTATCTCATTTTTACAGGCTGCACGACGAGCGTCTGCGTCGAATCCACTATCCGGGAGGCTATGTTCCGGGACTACTCGCCAATTTTGTTGGAGGATTGTACCGGTGAGCCTGTTGGCAATGGACTTACCAGGAGCAATCATGATGCGACTTTGCTTCTCATTCAATTGATGTTCGGATGGGTATCCAACTCCGAACAATTTATTAAGGCTCTCGCTGGTGCAGTGCCAACTTCCAAGTCCTAAAAACCGGACATTAAGCGCTACTCCCATCTCGGATCAATCGAATCGCATCCGGCAAGGCTGCGTCGCCGTTCGCGCCGGCCGAGGCGCTGTCGGACTCTTCAAAATCCAGAGAGCCTTCGCCGGGCGCTAAGAACAAATTCGTCTCCACTTCATGCTGCTTGGTGTAGAGGTCGTAGTATCGCCCGCCTGCGGCGTACAGCGATGAGTGGGTGCCGCGTTCGATGATTCGGCCTGCTTCCACGACCAGTATCTGGTCCGCTCTGCGAATGGTTGAAAGCCGATGGGCGATAACAAAAGTGGTGCGCCCGCGCATCAAGTAGCGCAAGCCTTCCTGAATGAGCGCCTCTGACTCCGAATCCAGGCTCGACGTCGCCTCATCTAGAATCAAAATCCGCGGATCCGCAAGAATGGCGCGCGCGATGGACACACGCTGCTTCTGGCCGCCGGAAAGTTTCACGCCGCGCTCGCCCACCACGGTGTCGTATTGTTTCTCAAACGCTTCTGTGAACTCGTCCACGCGCGCGATGCGGCACGCGGCGAGAATCTCCGCCTCGGTAGCTTGCGGGCGGGCGAAGGCCACGTTTTCGCGAATGGTGCCGTCAAAAAGAAAAGTCTCCTGCAGCACGACTCCGAGTTGCGTGCGATACGATTCGAGTTTTACGGTGGACAAATCAATTCCATCCACCAGCACGCGCCCCGCGGAGGGCACATAAAACGCCGCGATCAGTCCGATAATCGTGGATTTACCCGCGCCTGACGGTCCCACCAGCGCGGTCACCGTCCCGGGCTCGGCGTGAAAATTTATGTCGTGCAAGACTTCTTTACGGGTGTCGTACGCGAAATTGACGTTCTCCATCACCACTTGGCCGTTCACGCGCGGTAGGCGCACCACTCGCCCGGGCGCCTCGTCTTCAATTTTCTCGTCAAGAATTTCCCGCGTGCGCTCCAGGCCAGTAATCGCCTCGGTGATTTGCGTTCCGATCGCGACGATTTGAAACACCGGGGCAACAAGTAAGCCTAAAAATATGGTGTAGGTCAGAAAAGGTCCCAGCGTCATGGTGCCAGCGAGGATGCGATGCGCGCCCATGTACATGACAACCGCGCTCACCAGCCCCATCAGGGCTGCCGCCGATAAACTCATGATGGACGTGGCTGTAAGTGTTTTCAGTACGTTGTCCAGCAGCCGCTGCACGCCGCCGGCAAAAATCTTTTCTTCGCGTTCTTCCGCGTGATAACCCTTGACCACCCGCACGCCGCCGAGCGATTCCGTCAGCCTGCCGGTTACTTCCGCGGTGATTTTCGGGCGCGCGCGGAAAATCGGCCGGATGGTGGCAAACGCCTTGTTCAGCCCTATGCCAAAAACCAGCAGCACGCTGAAAGCGATTACCGTCATCGTTACGCTGATGCGCAG
>JBBRPU010000237.1:0-5718 GCA_038227545.1 Candidatus Acidiferrales bacterium | reverse complement strand
AGTTCGCCAGCAAATTTGGATACCGAACGGTCGCAATCGGACGCGGACCAGAAAACGCCGCTCGCGCAAAAAAGTTGGGCGCCGTCGAATATATCGACAGCCAAGCCGCCAACGGCGCGCAGGCTCTTAAGAAAATGGGCGGGGCCCGTGTGATTCTGGCAACGGCGCCCAGCTCCAAGGCCATGACGGAGTTGATTGACGGACTTGGGCCTCATGGAACACTGCTGGTTGTCGGTGCATCCATGGATCCGATCGAGGCCACGCCTGTCCAACTGATCACTGGAGCCCGCACTATTCAGGGCTGGTCGTCGGGCATTCCCACGGACTCCGAAGACACGCTGCGTTTTTCCGAAATGACTGGTGTACGACCTTTGCTTGAAAAATATCCGCTGGCGAAAGCCGCGGAAGGCTACGCGCGCATGATGAGCGGAAAAGCCGAGTTTCGCGTTGTCTTGACCATGTAAGACATCCGCGGCAAAAACTTACGGGTTCGTTTGTGTGGGAAAAACTTTTGTTGCGTCGCGAGAAAATTCATAGCGCAGCAGCCATTCGCTGGCGGCGCTTTGTCCATTTATTTGCGGCGGCGTAAATGTCCACCGGCGCGAGACGTTCATAGCCTGCTCGCCAAAAAATCTATTCGAGCCGTTGGTCAACTCCGCGTTGCTGACGTTGCCGCTGGCATCCACTTGCAATTTTACAAGTACGCGCACCGTGCCCTGAATCGTATCTTTCGCGTGCTGTGAAATGTCGGGCATCACTTGATATTGCACCGCTCCGCGCGCGGCCTTGGAAGCCGCAGCCTTGGAAGAAGCGCTCCCTGCTTTCGCGACCGTGGGCGGTTTTTCCGCAGCAGGGCTGGAATCTACAGCCGGCCGTGACGTTTCTCTCGGCGCTTCCGTATTCTTCGCATGCGCCGCTTCTCGTTCGCGAACAACTTCTGTGGCCGGCGGTGCGACGGCGGATTTTGCGGCCTCCGATTTCGTCGCTTCTGGTTCCGTGGCCTCTGGCTTCACTGTCGCGTGCGCCGGAGGCGGAGCAAGCGTGTCGGAGGTCGGCGCAACCGTTGGCTGCACCGTCTCCGCGTGCGGCTGCAATTGCGAAAATCTGTTGAGCACCCGCGGCGCCAGTACCAGCGCGGCGATAACGAGTATCGCCACAATCAGCAGCAGCGCGACTCGTGACTTGCGCGGCGCGGTTTTGCCACTCGCCGCGCGCGACGCCGTAGCCCCCAGCAACGTATGCGGAGCCACCGAAACATGCTGAGACGCCAGGCTCTTTTTTTCGGGCTCGGCGGCCGCGGCGGAGACTGTAGTGGCGGCAACGGCCCCCGCCATCGGCAATGCCATCGGAATTTCGCGGTGCGCGCTAGCCGTCCCGGGATTCAGCAAGCCAGAAATTTCTTTCAACGTGGCGCGTCGCGCCGGATCGAGTTGCGCGCAGCGCCGCGCAATTTCCAGGTACGGCGGTGGAATGCTCTCGGGAACGGGAAACTCCGTGCGCGTCTGGCTGCGAATCACCGGCGTGCGCTGCGTCAGCGTCTCCACCACCGTGACCCCCAGCGACCACACATCCGCCGCCGCCGAAACCGGAGCCGATGCGGATTCCGGCGCGGTGTAGATGGAGGTTTCCGGCCGCACCAGCGGCGCGCCCCCAATCTCGCATAACGTGTCGCTGGAAATTTTCAGCTGATCGCCGGTGGCCAGGATGTTTCCCGGCTTGATGCGCGTGTGCGCCAGCCCCTGTCCGTGCAGATACGTCAGCGCGTCGAGCACCGATTCCACAATCTGGCGCGTCTCGTCCGGCTCTAGTGCCCGTTGCGGCAAAATCTGCGAGAGGTCTTCTTCCGCATACTCCATCACCACATACAGAAAACTGGTGTTGGCCATTTGGCAGCGGCCCACGCGCACCAGTTGCAACAAGTGCGCATGCGTCAATTCTCCCGCCACGCGCCAGCGGGCCATCTGCGCATCCGCCGCGGCGTCCGCGGGCACAAATTTGATAGCTGCTTTTTGCGCGCTGGAATTGTTCAGCTGGGTGAGATAAACAGCGCTATGGTCGGAGCCGCCCAGATACTGTTGCAGCGGGAAGCCATCCACTGCCTGCCCTTCCCAAGTCTTCCAGGCTTCCGACATTGCGAAACTCCAATAGTTGACGTTCCCTACATTCCCATTTTAGGCGAGGTGCCGACGTGGGAATCAAGTCCCGGCAAGCCCTTTAGTCAGTTGGTTACGTGCATCTTGCGAGGTATTCGGAATCGCCCCCCAAAAAGGATAGGGCGGCCGTGGTGCGCCGCCCTCTGGTCTTGCCATTTCATTGCGAATGGTTGATGGCGTTAGTTCGGCATCAAGACAGTGTCAACCACATGAATGACGCCGTTCGACTGGAACACATCCGCGATCGTTACCGTCGAGCTACTGCCTTTTTCATCGGTCAGCACGATGTTCTTGCCCTGAAAGCTGGCCTTTAACGAGCCGCCGCTCACTGTGGACAAAGTCGCCGTGCCGTTCCCGGCCTTGATCGCTTTCGTCAGGTCCGCGCTGCTCATCTTCCCGGCCACCACGTGGTAGGTCAGGATTTTCGTCAGCATTTCTTTGTTTTCCGGCTTCACCAGCGTGTCTACGGTTCCGGCAGGCAACTTCGCAAAGGCTTTAGTCGTCGGCGCGAAAACCGTAAACGGTCCAGGCCCTTGCAGCGTCTCCACCAGTCCGGCAGCTTTCACCGCCGCCACCAGCGTAGTGTGGTCTTTCGAATTCACGGCGTTTTCCACGATGTTCTTCGTGGGATACATGGCCGCTCCCCCGACCATCGGGTCCTGCTGCGCCACCGCGGCCGATCCAATCATCAGCACGCCTAAAAACAAAAATGCCAGCTTATTCATAAGTCCTCTTCTCTTCTATTTCGTCTTTTTCCGGGGCACTAAGTAATACGCCGTTTCGGGAAGACCGGATGACACGCTAACGCGTCATCGTGCGTTCGCCGGAAAGCGCGATTGCTTCATATTTCGGTGGCGGTGAGCCTTCAAATGTTTGAGAAATATTTCTCGCAGTACTCCTTTTGTATTATTGACCCTCCTCACAGTGACCCCAATAATCGCCGCAATGTAATTCTGCCCAATTCCTCTTAGGCGTCGAGAGCGCAAGTTTTAGCCGGTGCGCTTTGTGAGTGCGCATCAAAACAAAATCATCGTCGAGTAAGAATTGGAGAATCGCATGCGGCCTTTTATAAGCCTGTGGTGTGCTCTGGCGCTCGCCATTCTGGCGGGCAACGCGTCGGCACAGCAAATCACTGCCATTGTGCGCGGGACCGTCACCGATCCCAGCGGCGCTGCGGTCAGCAACGCGCAAGTGTCGGCAGTTCAGCAAGAGACCGGCTTCACCCGCACGGTTACAAGCGATTCGCAGGGCGCCTACCTCCTCGTGGAATTGCCTGTCGGCCACTATGAACTTTTCGCGCAGGCCAAAGGCTTCCAGAAATTTATCCAGGAAGGCATAACACTGGATGTAAATCAGAACGCCTCGGTAATGGTTCATCTAGCGGTCGGCACCGCCACGCAGGAAGTTCACGTACAGGCCAATGCGCCGCTGGTCGAAACTACCGTCACCAGCCTGGGCAAAACTGTGCAGGAACGCGAGATTCTCGGATTGCCGCTCAATGAACGCCACTTCACGCAACTGGGGTTGCTGCAGCCGGGCGTAGTTCCCCTGACCCAGGGCCTCAAAGATGCCGGCGGGTCGTTGCGAAACGGGCAAGCCTACGCCGTAAATGGCCAGCGGCCGGAGTCCAACAATTTTCTGATTGATGGCGCCAGCAATTTCAACGGCGTGGATGCCGGCTTCGTCATCGAACCTCCCGTGGACGCGATTTCCGAATTTCGTATTTTGACCAACACCTCCAACGCGGAGTTCGGGCACAGCGCCGGTTCCACCACCAACATTGTCACGCGCTCGGGCACCAACGAATTCCACGGCGCGGCGTGGGAGTTTCTGCGCAACGACGCCGTCGATGCCAGCAATGCGCTTTCGCGCACCGTGGAGCCCCTGAAGCGCAATCAATTCGGCGGCACCTTTGGCGGCCCGGTCAAAAAAGAAAAAACTTTTTTCTTTGGCTACTACGAAGGCATCCGCAACCGCCGCGGCGAATCCACATTAACCGCTGTTCCCACGGCTCTCGAGCGCACCGGCGATTTCTCGCAAAGCGGCGGCCCGCTTCTGAATCTGTTCACCTGCCCGCCGTGCGACGAATTTCCCGGCGACAAACTGCCGTTCATCAATCCCATTTCGCAGGCCTACCTGGCGTTTTTCCCACTGCCGAATGCGCCGGACATCGGACCGAACGCCTACATCGCTTCGCAAACGGAAGCGGACACCACCGACCAGTTTGGATTGCGCGTGGACCACTACCTGACTTCGCGCGACGTTCTGAATTTCCGTTACATTTTCACGCAAACCAACGCCAGGTTTCCGCTTTCCCCATCCGGAGCGAGCGTTCCAGGTTTCCCCATCGGCGAAGATCAGCGCGCGCAGAACTTTGTGACCACGGAAACCCATACGTTTTCGCCGTCACTGGTTGCGCTGGCGAGATTTTCGTTTCTGCGAAACAAATTTCTTTTCGACGAGCATTTGAACCACGTCACTCCCGCCAGCCTGGGCTTCCAGTATCAACCCTCGCTGGACGCCGCCATCGGCCCGCCCTTCATTCAGATTGCCGGCTTCGCCTCCGTCGGCGATCCCATTACCGGCCCGCGAAATACCTATGAGAACGCTTTGGATATTTCCGGCTCGGTGACCTGGATTCATGGCCGGCACGAATTCAAATTCGGCGGCGGCTACGGGCACGACCAGATCAACGTGCTGCAGGGCATGGCCTCCAACGGCTTCTTTGTCTTCTCCAATTTCCCGGTCAACAATTCCTTTGCCAGCTTTGAATTCGGCCAGCCGGTATTTTTCCTGCAGGGCGGTGGCGATTTTGCGCGCGGACTGCGTGGCAACAATCTCAACGCCTACGCGCAAGACACCGTGAAACTCACGCCGCGATTGACGCTGAATGCCGGCCTGCGCTACGAATTGCCGTTCCCCTACACTGAAATTCGTAA
Organism: Candidatus Acidiferrales bacterium; assembly: GCA_038227545.1. Lineage (GTDB taxonomy): Bacteria > Acidobacteriota > Terriglobia > Acidiferrales > UBA7541 > Acidiferrum. The sequence continues at coordinate 626 of JBBRPU010000237.1, read as the reverse complement.
CCGCCAGAGCCTCTTTGAACCCGGCGTGCAGTCGCAGGTTTTTCCCACGGCCCCCGCTGGACTTGTCTATCCCGGTGATCCGGGCGTTCCCGCCGGTCTGATCCAGACCAAGAAAAATGCTTTCGCGCCGCGCGTCGGATTGGCGTGGGATGTCCAGGGCAACGCCAAATGGCTGGTCACCGCCGCCTATGGCCTTTTCTACGAGCCGTACTACACCGGGCAGGGCGGGCCGCTGCAGTCGCCCATCAGCGCTCCTCCATATCTGGTGACGCCGCAAGTCAGCCTTCCAAATTTTTCCGATCCGTATCACGGAGCAAATCCCTTCAACGGTAGTTTTTCTCAGCCCATGACGCTGCTGACGCTCGATAAAAATCTGAGCCTGCCCTACGCGCAGGATTGGAACCTCAATATCGAAAGATCGTTTGGTGCCAACTGGCTCTTGGAAGCCGGATACGTGGGCACCAAGGGCACCCGGCTGCCCCGCTTCGCGGAAGGGAATCCCACAACGTTCGATGGCGCCACGCCCAACAACTCCGACCAGCGCCGGCTGTATTCCGGCTGCACCATTGCGCAACCGCAGCCCTGTAACTTTTCGTCGGTCGGCTTGATTGCCGGCGTCGCCAATT
>JBBRPU010000236.1:0-5719 GCA_038227545.1 Candidatus Acidiferrales bacterium | reverse complement strand
GGCGGTAATGCGCCGCGCAGCCCTCCTGGCGGCCCACCTCGTCGAGCATGCCTTGGCTCTCCGCAAACCTGGCGTGCGCGAACTGGAGGTCGCCGCCGAGGTGGAATACCAGATGCGCAAGCGCGGTGCCAGCGGCGCGGCCTTCGAAACCATCGTTGCTTTTGGCGAACGCGCGGCTCTGCCGCACGCTCGCCCGACCGCCAAGCGATTGAAGAAAAATGAGTTTGTGGTGTTGGACCTGGGTGCTATACTCGCGCACTATTGCAGCGACATTACGCGCACATTTTATTGCGGCAAGGCCCCCTCGCGCGCCCGCCAGTGGTATAAAGCGGTGCAAGACGCGCAAGTCGCGGCCATCGCCACGGTGAAAAATGGCGCGACCTGCGGGGATGTGGATGCCGCCGCCCGCCAGGTTCTGGAAAGCCACGGACTGGGCCAGTTTTTCGTACACAGCACCGGCCACGGCCTGGGAATAGAAGTGCACGAAGACCCGCGCATCGCGCGTGGCCAGAAAAAGCGGCTGGAACCGGGAAACGTGGTGACCATCGAGCCGGGGATTTATATGGAGGGCGTCGGCGGTATTCGCATCGAAGACGATGTGGCCGTGCACGCCGATCGCATTGAAGTGCTGACCCGCTTCACGCGGGATCTCATAGAGATTTGAAAACAGGCATGAAGCGTAAAAACACTTCTAAACCAGCCGACGGTAGTTTTGCCGCACCCGAAATCCAGCAAATCGAACAGTTATTGCAGTTCATGACCGAGCATAATCTCGAAGAATTCGAATACTCGCGCGGCGATTTGCGCATTCGTTTGCGCAAGCCCTCCACGGGAGTGGTGTTCCAGGCTTCGCGAGGGGCTTACGCGCCGGAGATCATTGTGCCGGGCGGCGCCGGCGAAGCTGGCTCTGGCTCAGGTTCCGGCTCCAGCGCGCCAGGCACTGGTGGCGGCACGGAAGGCCGTTCCTCTAAAGAAGATTTACATCTCATTAAGTCTCCCATCGTGGGAACGTTCTATGGCGCGCCCAGTCCTGGCACCGAGGCCTTCGTCAAAGTCGGCTCCCAGGTGGAGAGCGGCCAGACCCTCTGCATCGTGGAAGCCATGAAGCTGATGAACGAAATTGAGTCCGACGCCAGCGGTGAAATCGTGCGCGTGTACGTCGAAAACGGCCAGCCCGTGGAATATGGCCAGCCGCTCTTCGGCATCCGTCCCAGCAGGAAGAAGTAGCCGGGTAGCCCACGGACATGTTCCAGAAAATCCTAGTAGCCAATCGCGGGGAAATTGCCCTGCGGGTCATCTGCGCCTGCAAAGAACTGGGCATTGCCACCGTCGCGGTGTACAGCGAAGCGGACCGCAATTCCTTGCACGTGCGTTTCGCCGATGAAGCGGTATGCATCGGCCCTCCGCGCAGCAGCGAAAGCTACCTCAACATTCCCCAAGTCATCAGCGCCGCGGAAATTACCAACGTGGACGCCATCCATCCCGGTTACGGGTTTCTCTCCGAGAACGCCAACTTCGCGAAAGTTTGCGAAGCTTCGGAAATCACCTTCATCGGCCCTACGCCCGAAATAATCGAAATGATGGGCGAAAAAGATCGTGCCCGCCGCGAAATTCGCGCCGCGGGGCTGGTTACCGTTCCCGGAAGCGACGGAATCATCCAGGGCGAAGAAATGCTGGCAGAAGCCGCCGTCAAAATTGGCTACCCACTGATTTTGAAAGCCTCGGCGGGTGGCGGCGGGCGTGGCATGCGTATCGTGCGCCGACAGGAAGAGCTGCTCGCCTCTTTTCAGGCCGCCAGCAGTGAAGCGCAGCAGGCTTTCGGCAATCCTGACATGTACGCGGAGAAATTCATCGAGCATCCACGCCACATTGAATATCAGGTGCTCGGCGACCAGCATGGCCAGATCATTCATCTGGGTGAGCGCGAGTGCAGCATCCAGCGGCGCCATCAGAAACTGGTGGAAGAATCGCCCTCACCGGCGATGGACCCCAAGCAGCGCAAGGACCTTGGCGCTAAAGTCGTCAAGGCGCTGGGCAAGATCGGCTACACCAACGCCGGCACCGTGGAATTTTTGATGGACCAGGACGGCGCCATTTATTTCATCGAAATGAACACTCGCATCCAGGTGGAGCATCCGGTGACGGAACTGGTCACCGGCGTGGACCTTATCAAAGCGCAGATTCGCATTGCTGCCGGCGAGCGCCTGCAGGATGCCACCGGAGAAATTCACTTTTCCGGGCATGCTATTGAGTGCCGCATCAATGCGGAAGACCCGGAGACCTTTGTGCCCTCCGCAGGCCGCATCACTACATTTCAGGCGCCCGGCGGCACCGGCGTGCGTGTGGACTCCGCCGCTTATGCAGACGCCGTGATCCCGCCATATTACGACTCTATGATCGCCAAACTAATTGTGAAGGGCCGCGACCGCGCCGAAGCCATCGGCCGCATGAAGCGCGCGCTGGAGATGTTCGTCATTGAAGGTATTCGGACGTCCATCCCGCTGCATCGCAGAATTCTTGCCGACCCCGATTTCGCAGCAGGGCGCTTTGACACCCACTTTATTGAGCGTTTGCTGGGCACCACCGGAAAATAGGTCTTCATGCGCCTTGTTCTGCCGCGGCTGTATGTGATATTAGACGCTGCATTGATTTCCATTCCTGAAAAAGACTGTGCCAGAAATCTTGTGGATGCCGGAGTGCGATTGATCCAGTACCGCAACAAGCGCGCCTCCGCCCGCCAGCTGTTCGAAACTTCCCGCAAGCTTGCCGAATTTCTGAAACCTGCTGGAGTGCAATTTATCGTGAACGACCGCGCGGATGTGGCCGCACTTTCGGGCGCGGACGGCGTGCATATCGGCCAGGAGGATTTGGAAGTGGAACAGGCTCGGGAAGTTATCGGCGCCGGAAAATGGGTGGGCGTCTCCACGCATAACGCCGAACAGTTCCAGTCAGCCGCAAAAACATCCGCCGATTACCTCGCCGTAGGCCCGATTTTCCCCACCGGCTCCAAAGAAAATCCTGATCCGGTGGTAGGCCTGGATTTTGTCCGGCAGGCTCGTGCGCTGACTGACAAGCCCATGGTAGCCATCGGCGGAATCTCGCTGGAGCGCGCCGCTGACGTGATCGGCGCCGGTGCTGATACGATCGCGGTCATCAGCGATATCTTACTCGCGGAAAATCCGGGCAAGCGCGCGCGCCAATTCGTGGACTTGCTGGATGAACAAAATTCTGCCCATGCCGTGCCGCGCGCCTGACCATGTCCGACAAAACGACAAGCACCTTTTCCAACGTCACCGCGAGCGAAGGCGGCTTCGTCCGCGCCATTGGGCTTTTTGACGGCACTATGATCGTGGTCGGGTCCATGATCGGCTCTGGCATCTTTATCGTCGCCGCCGATATTTCCAAGCAGACCGGCTCCGCGGGCGGCTTGCTGCTCACCTGGATCATCACAGGACTGCTCACCATTTCCGCCGCGCTCTCCTACGGTGAGCTCGCCGCGCTTTTCCCCCATGCCGGCGGCCAATACATTTATTTGCGCGAAGCGTACTCGCCCTTGTGGGGTTTTCTCTACGGCTGGACTTTATTTCTGGTTATCCAGACCGGCACCATCGCCGCGGTCGCCATCGGCTTCGCGCGCTACCTGGGAGTCCTCGCGCCCGCCATCTCGCCCCAGGCCTGGATCGTTCATCCCATCGCGCTTTCTTCCGGCTACGCCATCAGCCTGTCGGTGCAGCAGTTTGTCGCGGTACTGATGATTATTTTCCTGACCTTTCTCAACACCCTCGGCGTGCAACTCGGAAAATGGATCCAGAATATTTTCACCAGCGCCAAAACCCTTTCGCTGCTCGGACTGATTTTTATCTGCGTCTTCGTAGGACGCAACGCCACCGCTATCAGCGACAACTTCTCGCACTTCTGGGCCATTCGCGGTGCGGTCACCATCGAGCCCGGCGCGGATTTTCTGCGCGGCCGGATACCCAGCATAACTGCTGCCAGCGGCGCGTTCGGGCTGTTCGTGGCTTTCGGCGTTGCGCAGGTCGGCTCGCTATTTTCCGCCGACGCCTGGAACAACATCGGTTTCACCGCCGCCGAAGTTAAAAATCCGAAACGCGACGTGGCGCTCTCCATGGCATTCGGCACCATGATCGTCATCACGCTGTACGTGCTCGCCAACGTCGCATACCTGTGCGCGCTTCCGCTGGAACAGATTCAGCACGCGCCCGACGACCGCGTCGCTTCCGCCGCGCTCAACGCGGTATTCGGCCCCATCGGCGCTTCCATCATGGCGGTGGCCATCATCATTTCCACTTTTGGCTGCAACAACGGATTGATCCTCGCGGGCGCGCGCGTAGCTTACGCCATGGCCAAGGACGGCCTTTTCTTTCGCGCCACTGGCACCTTAAACAAGCGCAGAGTCCCTTCCGTCGCGCTTGCCTATCAGTGCGTGTGGATTATCGTGCTGATCCTGTTGCGCACGCGCCGCGTAGATGCCGCCGGCGCGGTCAGCTATGGCAACCTCTACAGCGATTTGCTGAATTACGTGGTCTTTTCCGTTTTGCTTTTCTACGTGCTAACCATTGCGGGAATTTTTGTTTTGCGCGCAAAACGCCCCAACGCGGAAAGACCCTACAAAGCATTCGGCTACCCGATCGTTCCGCTGCTCTATATCGTCGCAGCCTCGGCCGTCATGCTGGTGCTGCTGCTGTACCAGACGCAGACCACCTGGCCCGGATTGCTGATCGTGTTGCTGGGCGTCCCGGTTTATTGGATTTGGTCGCGCCAGGGGCGGACAACGCGCGCGCCGGAGTAAGTCTCTATAGTTTGCAGCGAACGGATTTTGTTGTAGGGCAAACGCGGTGACCGCCCTACAATGTCACAGTCTTGATCCAATTTGGCCTGATTGAGCGGGGATAACCTCCCCAGGAGACGCTGCATGGGCAACCCCCTGTTCACAAAAAAGCCGATGAGCATGCTGCTGGAGGAATCGAGCGAAGCCGGCGCGCACAGCTTAAAGAGGACCCTGGGTCCTTTCCAGCTGACCGCTCTCGGCGTCGGCGCGATTATCGGCGCGGGCATCTTCGTGCTCTCCGGGCTTGGCGCGCATTATGCCGGTCCAGGCCTGATGCTTTCTTTCGTGCTCTCTGGCTTGGGCTGCGCGTTTGCGGGCCTGTGTTACGCGGAGTTTGCCGCCATGATTCCGCTGGCCGGTAGCGCCTACACTTACGCATATGCCACGCTCGGGGAATTATTCGCGTGGATCATCGGCTGGGACCTAACCCTCGAATATGCCATGGGTGCCAGCACCGTTTCTTCCGGCTGGTCCAACCACTTCATCGAGCTACTGAATATTTTCCACATTCGCATGCCGCTGTGGCTGGCCTATGACCACTGGACGGGCTTGCACACTGCGGAAAAGATGGTGGCGCGACAGATTGCGCAGGCTTCCGATTCCGCGCTGGTTCCTGGCACGCAGGCGTTCCTCGATAAAGTGAGCGCCATCATGACCGCGCAATCGCCCGATCTGGTGCAGCGCGCGCACGAACTGGTAAACGCGCCGACGATTTTTGGCATGGAGATTGGTTTCAACCTTCCGGCGTTCATCATCGCCCTGCTGATTACCGCCATCCTGGTGGTCGGCATCAAGGAAAGCGCGCGATTTAATGCCACCATCGTGGTAATTAAAGTCGCAGTGGTGATTTTTGTGATCGGCCTGGGCTTC
>JBBRPU010000235.1:0-5724 GCA_038227545.1 Candidatus Acidiferrales bacterium | reverse complement strand
GGCGGTACCTGCGGTGATGAAGAGAGCCGGCAGGAGATGGCGGCCTCGGCCTAGTTCCAACGGGAAGAGCCACAAATCTTTCTGGTCGTGGAGGATGTTCAGCGGGAGCTTGCGCCACGAGACTTCGCGGTCTTCTCCGGGGACTTGATTGGAGGATTGTGGTGCGGCGGGTGCGGGGAAACTTGCGGCGTCCGCCGGTGAGGCTCTGGCAGAAGAGTAAGCGGGCAAAGTGTATTCCGGATTGATGCCGCTGGCCTCAGCGGTGACAACGCGCTGCTGGGCGAAAGCGGAGAGGGGCAACACAACCACTACGGCACAGGCCATGCAGTGAAGCTTGAAGCGACCAAGGTGGCGCATAAGAAAGACAAGTCTCCTGAAGAATTGGGATGCGGGCTGGAGGGTTGAAGATGGCGGGAAGTTCACCCGAGATTTACTTTAGCAGATCGCCCCAGGATTCCACTGCTATCCATAGGCTGACAGCGATGGGAGTGTAGAGCGGCCCGGACATTTACCGGTGGGATCAAAACCTGGTAGAAAAAGAAATTCGTTCTCGAACAGCCGAAACCCTATGGTGTCAGGCGGCATCGTAACGTCTGGAGGTACCAACCATGTCGAAACTCGCAATTTGGGCGCAGGTGGAAGCAAAACCAGGCAAGGAGCAAGAAGTGGCGGAGTTCCTGAAATCGGCGCAGGCGCTGGCGGAGAAAGAGCAGGGGACGCTCACATGGTACGCGGTGAAGCTCGGGCCAGCGAAGTTCGGAATCTTCGATACGTTTGCGGATGAGAATGGGCGGGACGCACACTTGAAGGGTGAAATTGCGAAGGCGCTTTTTGGCAAGGCGCAAGAATTATTTGTACGTGAGCCGGAAGTTCATATGCTCGAGGTTCTGGCGGCCAAGGCGCCGGGCGGGGCGAAAGCGCACGGAGCGTAACTCAGAATCGATGGGAGGGCACGCGGTCCAGGCTGATCAGAAGCGGTCCTTATATCTTTCGCGCAGAGTGGATTTGAGAAGTTTGCCGGTGGAGGTGTGAGGTAATTCCGCGACGAAAATAAATTCGTCGGGTAGTTGCCACTTGGCAAACCTCTCGGCCAGAAAGCAACGCAACTTTTCACGCAATCCGTCATGTAACTCGTCAGCAGTAATCAGAGCGGCATCCTTGAGAACGATCACGGCTAACGGGCGCTCGACCCATTTGGCGTGAGGGACGGCGATGACGGCGGCCTCCATCACGGCGGGGTGGCCGACGAGGGCGTTCTCTAGGTCCACGGAGCTGATCCACTCTCCGCCTGACTTGATGAGGTCTTTGGTGCGGTCGGTAATTTTCATGTAGCCATCGGAATCGATGGTGACGACGTCACCAGTGCGCAGCCAACCGTCGGCGGTCCACTGCTGGCTTTGCGCCGAAAGGTTGTAGTAACTGGAGGCGATGAAGGGGCCGCGGATTTCCAGTTCACCTTGAGTTTCGCCGTCCCACGGGACTTCGCCGTGGTCGCCGATAGCGCGAATCTCCGTGAAGGGCGAAGGCAGGCCCTGGCGTGCGCGCACCTGGAATTTGCGATCTTCGTGCCAATTCTCCATATGCGGTTTCAAGGTGCAGACCGTGGCGATGGGAGTGGTCTCGGTCATACCCCAAGGCTGAATGACTTTCACCCCAAAGTTTTCGAAGCGGCGGAAGAGACTCTCGGGAGCCGCGGAACCGGCGACGATTACGCGTAGATTCGGAGCGAGGCGCCAGCGTTGCGGATTTCGTTCGAGAGCGTCCATCACGCCGAGCCAGACGGTGGGGACTGCTCCCGTCAGCGTGACTTGTTCGGAGGAGAGCAGGTCGAGCAGCCGCTCGGGCTGGAGATTCGGGCCGGGCAGCACCAGTTTGGTGCCGTTCATCACCGCGGCGTAGGGCAGGCCCCAGGCGTTGGCGTGAAACATGGACATGGCTGGGAGCACGCAGTCGTGGCGCGAAATGGAAAAATTATCCGGCAGTGAAATGGAGTAAGAATGCAGCGCGATGGCGCGATGTGAATACGCGACACCTTTTGATTTTCCCGTGGTGCCGGAGGTGTAGCAGATGCCTGCGGCATCATTTTCGTCGAGGTCCGGATAGATCGGATGCGTGGTCGTGGATTGCAGGAGCGACTCGTAGCTTTCGTACTCAGGTGGCACGGGATGGCCACTGAAAGGCACAACAAAAACGCGCTCGATGGATACTCGGTCGCGAATTTTTTCGTAAACGGGGAGCAGGACGTCGTCCACGATCAGCCAGCGATCTTCGGCGTGATTGATAATGTAGATCAGCTCATCGGGATGGAGGCGGAGATTCAGGGTGTGCAGCACGCCTCCAACGCTGGGGATTCCAAAGTAAGCTTCGAGGTGAGCGCTGTGATTCCACATGAGCGTGGCGACACGATCGCCGCGACGCAGGCCTATTGATTGCAACGCCGCTGCCAGTGCGCGCGCGCTCTGATACATTTCGCGGTAACTGTAGCGGCGGATGGAATTGTCTGGGCGGCTGGAGACAATTTCTACCGTCGGGAAAAGCGTGCCGGCGCGCTCCAATAAGCGAGGTATTGTGAGCGGGAACGGCATCATGGTTCCCTTCATAGGCGGATCACCGGTTTAGAAAACTTGGGGAAGTTGAGGGCATTCTATCTCATGCGGGAAGTTGCCTGGGATTCAATTCTGAAGATACCGGAATCGACCCGTCTGGAACGTGTGAAGAAATCGGCGGCGTAGTTGGTGAAGTGCGTAAACTGCCGCATATGAGCCAATCAACAACGCTAGATCCTCGACTGGTCGCCAGGTCGTGAAATGATCAGAGAGGTCCTTTGGCTGCGTCAGCCGGCTCGCTCGCAGTAGCGAACGAGAAGGAAAAATCCGGCTCACTTCGCTCAGGATGACAGTCTGGCGGGTAGGGAACAAAAAGGCGGGCCATTGATGGCCTGCCTGAAGAGTTGGAACGGGTTCGGTTCTGTGGTGGTCGAGGGGTGGTACGCGGGACCAATGTGGACTTTATGGGTGCTTTTTGCTGGCTCTGCCGTTGGCCACACTGGTGCGCGCGTGGAACCGTGACCTTGAACTGCCGAACGCCTCGCGGCAATCGTTCGCCGTGTTCCTTGGAGAACCCTTACCGGTATTCGTCGCTGCGACTACATTCTCATCCGCAGCGGTCCTGGTGATTGTCATCCTGCACATGCTGCACATGCTCGCGAACTAAGAATTCTCAGGCGGATGAGCGCTGAACCTAGTCCAATGTGCCGGTGATTTCCGAAGTGGGCAGTGTGGGGGCTTTTTAGTCGGGGGCGGCTATGCCAAGGCTTTTCATTTTGCGGTAGAGGTGGCTGCGTTCCAGGCCGAGGGCGCCGGCGGTTTGGGTCATGTTCCAGCGATGCTCCTGGAGTTTGCGGAGGATGAATTCGCGCTCGTAGGCGCTGCGGGCTTCGTAGAGGGTGGAATAGGGTTGCTGGGGGCTTTCGGCTACGCCGCGGAATAATTCTGGAGGCAGGTGGTGGGGCTCAATGCGCGGCTGGGGGCAAACGATGACGAGGCGCTCGACGAGGTTTCGGAGTTCGCGCACATTTCCGGGCCACGGGTAGCGCAGGAGAATTTCGACGGCCTGGTCGCTGAGCTCGCGGCCTTTTTTTGCGTAGGCGGCGCTGAATTCGTCCAGGAAGTAGCGCGCGAGAGTGGGGATGTCTTGCAGGCGATCGCGCAGTGGGGGAACGAAGAAGGGAATCACGTTGAGGCGATAGAAGAGGTCCTGGCGAAAGTTACCGCGCGAAATTTCCTGCTCAAGATTTTTGTTGGTGGCGGCGATGACGCGGACGTCTACGGTGGTGGTCTGATTGGAGCCGACCGGCTCGAAGCGCTGCTCTTCCAGGACGCGCAGAACTTTCGATTGCGTGCGCAGGCTCATGTCGCCGATTTCGTCGAGGAAGAGGGTGCCGCCATCGGCTTTTTCAAATTTGCCAATTTTATTTTCCGTGGCGCCGGTGAAGCTGCCTTTTACGTGGCCGAATAGTTCGGACTCGATGAGCTCGTCGGGAATGGCCGCGCAATTTACTTCCACGAAGGGGCCTTTGGTGCGGAGACTGGCGGCGTGCAGCGCGTGAGCGACGAGTTCTTTGCCGGTGCCGCTCTCACCATATATAAGGACGCGGCCGTTGGTGGGTGCGGTGACGGCAATCTGCTGGCGCAGGGCTTTCATGGGGATGCTGTCGCCGATGACCTGGTAGCGGTGGCCCAACTGAGTGCGCAGGGTCTGATTTTCTTCTTCGAGGCGGCGCTGCTGGATGGCGTTGCGCACGAGCAGAATAATTTTTTCGAGCGACAGAGGTTTTTCGATGAAGTCGAAAGCGCCGAGCTTGGTGGCGCGGACGGCGGTCTCGATAGTGCCGTGGCCGGAAATCATAATGACCATGGGGGGATGCGGAGTGCTTTGAATGCGGCTCAAGGCTTCCAGGCCATCCATGCCGGGAAGCCAGACATCGAGAAGGATGAGCTCCAGCTCACCGCTGGCGACGCGCTCAAGGGCTTCTTCGGCGGAACCGACGGCTTCGACGAAATAGCCTTCCTCTTTCAGGATGGAGCCGAGCGATTCGCGAATGCCGGGCTCGTCGTCCACGATGAGCAGATGGGGCTTGGGAATCATCGCGCGGATTCCGTGGCGGGCGCGTGGGGATCGCCAGCGGTGACGGGAAGAGCGTCGGTTATGGGGAGCTCGATTAAGAATCGCGAACCGGTGGGTTGATTGTCTTCCACGTGAATGGTGCCGCCGTGTTCGGCGATGATGCGCGCGGCGATGGCCAGGCCCAAACCGGTACCGCGATCTTTGGTGGAAAACTGGGGCAGGAAGAGTTTGTCTTTATCCTGAGGCGAGATGCCGTGGCCGGTGTCGGCAACGGAAATTTCAACGGTCTCCGCGTCGGAATGGGTGCGGGTGGAGACGGAAATTTCGCGGCACGCGGAATGCTCCAGTGATTCCGCGGCGTTATCAATCAGGTTGACGACTACGCTTCGCAACAAGCCTCCATCGGCGCGTATCTGCGGAAGATTTTCCGCAAGAGTGGTTTTAATCGTAACGCCGTCGAGGCGATTGGAGAAAACTTCCAGGGCTTCCTGGACGATGGTGTTGGCGTCAGTGGGCACCAGCTTGGCGGTGGGGAAGCGGACGAACTGGGAAAATTCGTTGACGAGGGCGGCGAGGGTGGAAACTTCCCGCTCGATGAGGCGCGAGCATTCCTGAACCAAGGCGGTGAGCTCGGGATCGGGAGAAGCGGCATCGGCGGCGCCGCGACGATCGAGAAAGCGGGACAAGCGTTGGGCGGAAAGCTGAATCGGCGTGAGGGGATTTTTAATTTCGTGGGCGATGCGGCGGGCCACCTCCTGCCACGCGGCGGATTTTTGCGAGCGCAGCAATTCGGTGAGGTCGTCGAGAACGAGCACGTAGCCGGTGTTGGCGCGGCGCGGACCGAGAGAGCTGACGGTTACGGCCAGATGCAGAACGCGCCCGCCAACTACGGTTTCGATTTCGCGCGAGACCACGCCCATGCGCAACGAGCGGCGCATCAGGTATTGGACGGCGCGGGAAGCTTCGCCGCCCAGCAATTCGTCGAGGGATAGTGTTTCGCGCGCGCCGGTGCCGAGCATGCCGTTTACTGCGGAGTTGGAACGCAGAATGGCGCCGCCAGCATCGAGCGAGATCACGGCAGTGGGAATATTTTCAAGC
>JBBRPU010000234.1:0-5725 GCA_038227545.1 Candidatus Acidiferrales bacterium | reverse complement strand
GGGAAGTGGAGAATCACGGCATTGCTCCGGACATCGAAGTGGAAAATGATCCCATCTCGGTTGCCTCGGGGCATGATGCGCAACTGGAAAAAGCCGTGCAGGTTACGCTGGAAGCACTAAAGAAAAATCCGGTGGTGATACCAGATCATCCGCCGTATCCGAATTACCACAAGAACTAGCCGCACAAAAATCAGGCTGGTTTGAAAATCGCGGACCTATCGGACTCCACCGCCGGAACCGCTCGTTGTGATATTTTGTTGAACTGCTCACATGCCTGAACTCCCTGAAGTAGAAACCGTCGCGCGCGGTTTGCGGCTTACCGTATTGGGGCGCCGGATTCTGTCCGTGACGTTGCGGAAGACCGATTTCATTGATGATCCCTCATTGATCGAGCGTCACCTGCCTGGGCGCCGCATCGAAGCGGTGGAGCGGCATGGAAAATTCATGCTGCTGCGCCTGTCTGGCGCACAGGGAGAAGAGAAGTCTTCGAATGCGGATAGCGCCCCCGCCTCTCTGCTCGTGCATCTGGGGATGACCGGGCACATTGCTTCGACGGCAGTGGTCAAACCATGGGAAAAACATACGCATGCAATCTTCGCGCTGGATGATGGGCGCGAGTTGCGCTATACCGATGCGCGGCGATTTGGCCGGCTGGCGTATTTGTCGGCTGCGGCGCTTCGCGGCGAGCTGCAACGTTTCGGCGCTGATCCGCTGGAAGTAAGCGCGGAAGATTTTGCGGCGCGTATGCAGTCGCGGCGCTCCCGCATGAAGGCACTGTTGCTGGATCAGAGCGTTCTTCGAGGCGTTGGGAATATCTACGCGGACGAGAGTTTGTGGCGCGCCAGGATTCATCCGGCGAGGCTGGGCGCGAGCCTTGCCAAGAAAGAGTTAGCTACGCTCCATCGAGTGTTGCGGGAAATACTGAAGAAAGCCATAGTGCTGCGCGGGTCTTCCATTTCAAATTTCGTGGATGCCGACGGGGAACCGGGGAATTACCAGCAGCATCATCGAGCGTACGGGCGCGAGGGCGAAAAGTGTTATAGATGCGGAGCCATTATTCGCCGGGCAATTGTAGCGGGGCGGAGCAGTTACTTTTGTCCCGACTGCCAGAAGGGTCCTCGGGGATTTAGAGTGTTGTCCTTGCCGAAGAGGAGTACTTCGGTAAAGCCATCGGGCAAGCGCGAGAAAAAAGCGTCAATCGCGTCAAAACGCAAATCGCCGCAGGGCGTCAAACGGCAAGCGTCGAAATGAATCGCTGCCGGCAACTTGCAGTCCGTAACACTTGAGGAGAGTCGGATGAACCTGCGCCGCACCGTCGTCTTTTTGTTTGTAATGTTCATTGCGATGGGTGTTTGCCACGTCGCGGCGCAGTCCACGCCCAGTAATACAGACGACTTTGCCGCCGCTGACGCCCGAATACTTGCGGAGATCCATGAGCACAGCGAGGCCATGGAAAACCTCGAGCATCTCTCCGATGCCATCGGGGCGCGAGTCACGGGTTCGGCACAACTGAAACAGGCAAACGAGTGGACTGCGGAGATATTTCGCAAATACGGACTCACGAATGTGCACCTTGAGCCGTACACCATCGCGCACTCCTGGACACGTGGAACGGCGCGCGGGCGAATCCTGAAGCCGACAGAGCATCCGCTGACAATCGCAGCCGCGGGTTGGTCTACAGGCACGCAGGGCGTGCTGCGCGGCCCCGTGGTGTATTTCGATGCCAAGAAAAAAGAAGAATTCGAGAAATTCCGCGGCAAGCTGAAAGGCGCGGTGGTGATTTATCAGGAACCGGCGAGCCTGTCGCCGCCTAAACCCGAGGAGTCCCGAAGCGAAGTGGTTCGCGCTATGCAGGAACCGCCGCCGATGAAGGGCGAGCCGCCAACTGCGCCGCCCTTCGCGGCTTTGCAAGAAATGGCCAAAGCGCGAACGGCTTTTTTCAAGCAGGAAGGTGTTGCAGCAGTACTGCGCGATTCGAATAAGCCGCATGCGCTGCTGAACATGACCGGAATCGGCGGCGAGAAATTTGAGATTGGTGCAATTCCGACGGCCTTTGTCACCGGCGAAGGCTACCGCATGATTTTTCGCATGATGAAACACGGTCCAGTGGAGATTGAACTGGAAATGACCAATTCCTTCAGCGAAAAGCCCGTGGATGTCTACAACACGGTGGCCGACATTCGCGGTAGCGAGAAACCCGACGAAGTGGTGATGCTCGGCGCGCATCTGGACTCCTGGGATTTGGGAACCGGCTCGACGGATGACGGAACCGGTTCAGCAGCGGTCCTGGAAGCAGCGCGCGCGTTAGCGAAACTGCAGCTAAAACCAAAGCGAACGATACGTTTTGTGCTTTTCACCGGAGAAGAAGAGGGACTGGTGGGCTCCGTCGAATACGTGAAAGCGCATAAAGCGGAGCTCGACAAAATATCAGGAATTTTTGTGCACGACACCGGCACCGGTAAAGTGCTGACTCTCGGACTGCACGATAACTATCAGGACCGCGAAATTGTGGATCAGGAAATTGCTCCGTTGCGCAGTTTGAAGTTGCTTGAGCCGGTCATGCAACGGTCTTTCGGAACTGACCACGCCTCGTTCGACGACGTGGGCGTACCCGGATTCTGGGCGGTGCAGGATAGCGCGGAGTATTCCAAGACGCACCATAGCCAATCGGATACTTTCGACAAGGTGTGGAAGGACGATCTGAACCAGGGGGCGCAGGTGCTGGCGGCGTGGGCGTACAACACTGCGCAATTGCCTGGAATGTTACCGAGGCGCTCCGTAAACACTTCGGCAAAAAACGCGGAGGCCGCGCCAGAGCGGAAAAAGGTTGAAGAAGCCAGTGCGACCGCGAAATCTGTGGACGTAAGTCACGCGGAAGCGGTAAAAACCGATCCGATCGGGGAGATGGATGCAAAAATATTGGCGCAAGTGAAAGCAGACGAGCCAGAGTTAAAAGCCAACTTGCAATATTTGACCGACCACATCGGGCCGCGGCTGACGGGCTCCGCACAGCTCGAGATGGCCGGCAAATGGATGATGGAGAGATTTCAGCAGCTCGGGCTTGCGAATGTGCATCAAGAGCAGTGGAGTATCGCCAATGGCTGGATGCGCGGGCCGGCGACGGGTCGGGTGTTTTTGAATCAGGCGAAGTCTGGAGAGGAACCGGTAGCTTTGAACCTGACGCTGGCGACCGGCGGGTGGTCTCCCGCCACGAACGGAACAGTAAGAGGACCGGTGGTTGGCGTGGCCGTGGAAAAAATCGAAGACCTGCAGCAATATAAAGGTAAATTGGCGAACGCGATCATTGTTCTGGGAAAGCCGGTGGAACTGAGCGCGCCAGGTAATCCCATGTTGACGCCGTGGGGAGAGGACACCATTCCGATTGCGTTTCCCAAAAGTGACAAGCCTTTCGATTTTGATGCGTATATAAAGTTGCGGATTGCGGAGTTCACGTTTTTCTCTGAAGAGAAGGCCGCGGTGGTGCTCCTCGGCTCGGAGAAATGGTTCGGCCTGGAAAACATGAGCATCATGGGGAGAAATTATCAGCCGGGACCGATTCCGACCGCGTTCATCGCGCGAGAAAATTTCACGGCGTTGTGGCGGCTTCTCGGCGATGGTGCTGTGCAAGCGGAAGTGAACATCGGAAGCAGCTTCAGCGGAAAACCAGTAGAGGTCTACAACACGGTCGGCGAAATAACGGGAAGCGAGAAGCCCGACGAAGTCGTGATTATTGGCGCGCATCTGGATTCATGGGATCTGGGAACAGGCGCCACGGATAATGGCACCGGTTCGACTGCGGTACTGGAAGCCGCGCGGGCGCTGAAGAAAGCGGGAGTTAAACCCAAGCGTACGATTCGGTTTGTCTTGTTTACTGGAGAAGAGCAAGGATTGAATGGCTCGAAGGCTTACGTTACGAAGCATAAGGACGAGCTGCAGAAAATTTCCGCCGTACTGGTGCACGACAGCGGCACCGGCAAAGTACTGACCGTCGGACTAATGGGAAATTATGGCGCTCGCGAGACCGTGGATCACGTTTTGTATCCGCTGGCGCGGGCGAAAGAGATTGGATTGGCGGAGCCGACGTTGCGAAGCGAAGACGGCAGCGATCATGTGCCTTTCGACGGAGCCGGGGTGCCGGGATTCTGGTGCGTTCAGGAAATAGCGGACTACGACAAGACGCACCATTCGCAAGGAGACACACTGGATCACGTGCGCTGGGACGACTTGGCGGAGGGCGCGCAGGTGCTGGCGGTGTTTGCTTACAACGTGGCGGAGCTGCCAGCGTTGTTGCCCAGGAAGCCGGCGAAGTAGTGCGCCGCCCGGTTGGTCTGTTTTCCGAGATGGAAAGTGATTGCAAGTTGCGATGAGGGCAGTTTTACAACGAGTAAGCCGTGCAGGCGTCACCGTGAAGCAAAATGTCGTGGGGGAAATCGAAAATGGGCTGATGGTTTTGCTCGGAGTCGGTACAGCAGATAGCGCGGCGACAGCAGTTTCCATGGCGGAGAAGGTTGCGAACTTGCGTATCTTCGAAGATGAAGCCGGGAAAATGAATCTTTCGCTCACCGATGTAAAAGGCAGCGCGCTGGTGGTATCACAATTCACGCTTTATGGAGATGCGCGCGGACAACGGCGCCCGAGCTTTGTGGCGGCTGCGCGACCGGAACAAGCCAAGTTGCTTTACGAAGAATTTTGCGAAGGATTACGACGGCTGGGTATCACGGTAGCGACTGGAGTGTTTCAGGCCACCATGTCCGTGGAGTTGGTAAATGAAGGGCCGGTAACGATTCTGCTCGACTCAGAAAAAGTATTTTAATCGGTTAGCTCCGCGAATTAGATGGCTCAGAAGAACCGAATCCGCGCAGTCGGGCTACGCGAAACTCCAACAGTTAAGATTCGTCCGGTAAGACGCAGCGATGCCGAGCGGATTGCCGAACTCTCCGGTCAACTGGGTTATCCCGCAACACCTGCGGAGATGGCCCGGCGATTACAAGGCATCAAACCGGTATCGCAGCACGTTGTCCTGGTAGCACAAACTCCGGAACGTAAAGTTATCGGCTGGCTGCACGCCAGCGTGTCACCTCTACTGGAGGTGGAACTCCGCGCCGAAGTAAACGCATTAGTGGTCGCTGACGATGAGCGAAGCCGCGGCGCCGGAGCCCTGTTGCTGCGAGCAGCGGAAGCGTGGGCTCGAAAACGCGGATGCAAAAGTATGTCGGTGCGATCGAACGTCATTCGGGAACGCGCCCACCAATTCTATGCGCGCCATGGCTACGAGCACTACAAAACGCAGAAAGCCTTCCGCAAGTTGATCTGACTTCACTGCAATTCTCGCACCTGCTTGGAGTGCCGGGCTCTCCTTCTCTAGCGGGCAAACACTATAAGTATGTATCGTGTTACGATATACTCCCATTGATGAAGATGGCCGTCTCCAATGCCGAATATCGCACCCTAGCCGAGCTTCGCTACCGTATCCGTCATTTCGTGCAAGAAGGTGACGCGGCGGCAAGGCGCGCCAATCTGGAGCCACAACAGTACCTGATGTTGCTTACGATTCGCGGCTTGCCCGCAGGTTCTGGATCCACGATACGTACACTGGCAGAGCGACTGGCGTTGAAGCATCACAGCACGGTGGAGTTGATAGATCGTCTGCAGGCACACGGCTTGGTGCGCAGGAGCCGCAGCGACGCTGATCGGCGCGCGGTTCGCGTGTCGTTGTCGGCGCGCG
>JBBRPU010000233.1:0-5756 GCA_038227545.1 Candidatus Acidiferrales bacterium | reverse complement strand
TGGCGCGACGATCTCACCCTCTACACCCGCACCCTGCAAACCAATCCCGATGCCGCCATCATCCGCAGCAACCTGGGAGCTCTCTACTACGACTCACTCCAGGTCGATCGCGCCATCTCCGAATGGCAAGTGGCCCTCGCGCAAAAGCCCGACAACATCGTCACCATGAATGCGCTCGGCATTGGCTACACCCACGTGGGCCGCTACGCCGAAGCCGAAGCCATGTTCCAGCAGGCGCTGGCCGCCAAACCCCAGTGGGGCGATTCCCATTTCAATCGCGGCTTGCTGCTGCAAAAAATGGGAAACATGCCGGAAGCCTTGCAGGAATTTAAAGAAGCCGTAACACTGTCGCCGCTAAGCGGTGCCGCACATCGCTGGTACGGTGAAGCCTTGCTCGAAACCAACCAACTCAACGAAGCCACAGTTCAGCTTCAGGAAGCGGTAGAGCTCGAAGGCACCCTCGAGTCCATGCACGATCTCGTCAACGCTTACATCCGCCAGGGCCGTTACGCGGAAGCCCAGCCGGTGCTGCGCCGTATCATCGCCAAATTTCCGATAGACAGCTCCGCCCACCTGTTACTTGCGAAAGCCCTGGAAAATGAAGGGAAAAGCGATCAGGCAGTTCAGGAATATAAGCAGGTGCTGGCCAACGATCCGGCGAGTCTCGAAGCTCAGGCAGGGGTACGCAGGTTGAACCCTTGATGGTCTCCATCGCATAGCGTCACTGCGTCAATAATTCACTTCGTGACCGCATGCCGCAGTTCCCGGCCCCGCACATAGCTGTTAGCCATCCGCTTGCCGAATTGAATCATCGGTTCTTCGACCGAATGATAAAAAATCACCGGCAGAGCCGCCCCAAGTCCTAGGAAAATGCCCACTCTTAATATCACCGGCGCTCCCGACAATTTTTCAAACGCCAGCCAGATTACAAAAAAATGCGTCAGGTAAATTCCGTACGAGTATTTGGCGATCATCGCCGAAGTCGCATCAACCGCTCGCGAAGTCATGCGCGTAAACGCGGGAATCCCCAAACCCAGAACAAAACAGACCAGCCATTCGTCCCATCGGGTCATTTTGCTCATCAGGTAAACCGCCGCGACCCCCGTTACAAATGCTGGCCACGCGAACGACGGTATCACCGGGGGCACATACTTTTGCAATTGATAGGAGACGATGCCTGCCAGGAAACACGGCACAAAAAACGCCAGATTCCGCGTGGTCGAATGATCCACCACCACCACGCAGAGCCCTAACAGCATCGCCAAAATTATCCCCAGCTGCCATGCAGGCCACCCGCGGCGCAGAAACAGAAATATCCCCGGCAGCAGCAAGTACATCTGCAACTCAAAAGACAGGCTCCAAGTAGGCCCTACGATGGGAACCCGGAACGACAGATCCTGCACCAGAAAAAGGTTTGCCAGCGCATCGGTCCGATCAAAATTCCAGCCCGCAAAATGGCCGGGGCTTACCGTAGCTTGTGGCGCATGCAAAACCATCACCACCGCGATCACAAATATCGCCAGCGGGTAAATTCGGAAGCAGCGGCGGATCATAAACGGAACGAATAAAATCGGCGCACCCACTGCCTCGCGCTCCAGAGACATCATCAGCACCAGCGCGGTGTGCACAAAGAACATGGCTACCCCTAGTCCGCCAAGGCCTATCAACGCCACGCGACCCACCTGGTCCACGCCAAAAAATCTCGTCAAATGCCCCAGCAACACCAAAAGCACCGCGCACGCGCGCAGGAAATCTAGGTTGGGATTCGTACGGGTGTCTGCGGGATGCGGGGATTTCAATGCCGTTCCTCTACCTTAGCAGCTCTAGCGCTTCCATTAATGTAAACCGCATCTCTCCGACTGTCGGGCAAAAAAAAAGAGGGAGGCCTCTCGGCCTCCCTCCCGGTACTCGCTGCCCGATTATTAAATCGGGGAGCTGGCAACCGTCGCCGCGCCGGAGATGGCGTAACGAATCACGCCAGTCTGGTCGGTGTAGAAGCCGCGCTGACCGGTCGTGCCCGCCGTTACCGGCTGGCCCGTCAGGGTGTAGGTGTTGACAGTTCCGCCCGCGGCCGCGCCAGGAGCGTAGGTGAACCAATAACCGCTCTTGCCGGTCGCCGCACCGCTGGCCAGGGCCAGAGTGTTGTCGATCAAGCAAGCTGCCGCAGTGGATGCAACGGCGCAAGGTGCCACGCCGCCGAGAGCAGCAATCGTCGGGCTGAAGCCGGAGTTAGGATAGGCGGTGTTGTAAGAAACTTCCGCAGTGTTGATCGAGCGCATTGAACCAACTGCGGACGATTCATTGGCTGCCATTTTCGAGCGCAGCAAGTTCGGGATTGCGATGGCCGCGATGATCAAGATGATCGCCACAACGATCAGCAATTCGATAAGCGAGAAACCCTTTTGCTTCTTCATGACTTGTATATCTCCTTGAGAGATTATTGAGAGTATTTGCTAGTGCCAGAGCACACCTACACTAGGGCAAGCTGCATGCCAATCTCAAACTAGTAGTACCCCGCAGGTTCCTGTCAAATAAGTATTGTATTTTCAAAGTGTTAGTGAAATCCACCTGAATCGTAGCCCACCGCCACCGTCCGGGCAGCACTCCAAATCCTGAAAATCGCCGCTTTGAGTCACCACAGATTGACAGAAAGTGTCATTCACTGCCCATCCCGCGAAGGCACCGCATCCCCGCGGTGCTCCCGCAGTGTCCCCGGCCGCGTCCCCACCCGCGCCCCCGTCCGTGTCGCCTCCCAAGCGAGATGTCATTTCGAACCCGCCGCCTTCTCCAGGCGGGTGAGAAACCTGCTTCCGCACCCTTATCCGAGGCCTCCAGGCCGGGTGCCTCAGGTGCCGCCCTCGTCCCTGGGATTCTTAACTTAAAAGGACCGAGTGCCCGACCCACGCTTCTGCGGTCTTCGCAACGCCGCATCGCCAACCATTAGACCTCGGAGTCCACCGCTCCACTCCCTCAAAAACCAAACCTCACAAATTATGCTTCTTCGCATAGTGCCGGAACGACCGGTAACTGATCTTCAAAAGGTCCGCTGCCTGCGTCCTCACCCCGGCAGACTTCTCCAGCGCCGCCTGCAGATATCGCCGCTCCGCCTCGGCTATCTCTTTCTCGAAATCCGCGCCTTCTGCCGGGAACGCAAACTCCCCATGACCATTCCCCGTGCCCGCCGCCGCCGACGCATAACCCGCAATCCGGTCCGGCAACACCCTCAGCGTGATCTCCGATGTGGTCTCCAGCGCCACCGCGCGCTCCATCGTATTCTCCAGCTCGCGCACATTCCCCGGCCACTCATAAGTCTCAAGCCGCCGCACCACTTCCGGCGACAACCCCTCAATCGGCTTTTCCATGATCTTGCGGAATTTTTCCAAAAAGTGCCGCGCCAGCAGCGGAATATCTTCTTTCCTCTCGCGCAGCGAAGGCAAATGCACCGGGATCACGCTCAGCCGGTAATAAAGGTCCTCGCGGAACCGTCCCTCGGCGATCTCTTTCTCAAAATCCTTGTTGGTTGCCGCGATGATGCGCACATCCACATTGCTCTCTTCCGTGCTGCCGATGGGCCGAACCTTACCTTCCTGCAGCACGCGATACAGCTTCACCTGCATCGTCAGGCTCATGTTTCCGATCTCATCCATGAACAGCGTCCCGCCATGCGCCGCCTGAAACAACCCGTGCCGGTTATCGTTCGCCCCCGTGAACGCGCCCTTCATGTACCCGAACAACTCCGACTCCAGCAGCGACTCCGGAAACGCCCCGCAATTGATGGTGATGAACGGCGCCGAAGCCCGCGCACTATTTTCGTGAATCGCCCGCGCCACCAGTTCTTTTCCGGTACCGCTCTCCCCGGTGATCAGCACCCGGCTCGATTGCGGCGCCACCGTCTGGATCAACTCAAAAATCGCCCGCATCTTGGGACTCTGCCCGATAATATTGTCGAGCCCGGTAAGCCGGCGCAGCTCGCGGCGCAGATAACCGGCTTCCTTTTTCCAGCGCAGGCTTTCAGAAACTTCGTGGACCGCCCGCCGCAACTGATCCACCAGCTCGTGATCCTTGATGACGTAACGATCCGCACCACTATTGATCGCCGCGATGGCCGTCTCCACCGTGGGCACTCCGGTAATCAGCAGAAAAAAACATTCCGGCGCGATTTCCTTGGTGAACTTCAACAGATCCACGCCACCCTCGCCCGGCATGCGCACGTCCGAAATAATAATGTCGAAAATCTGCGATTCCAGCTTGCGCTTGGCGCCTTCCACGTTGTTGGCCACCTCCACGCGGTAGCCTTCCTTGCGAAAGGTGATTTCCAGCAGCTCGCAGATGGACTTCTCGTCGTCTACCACCAGGATGTGCGGCATTTCCCGGGCCATTTCTTTCACCGCTGTTTTTGCGC
Source organism: Candidatus Acidiferrales bacterium (assembly GCA_038227545.1). Lineage (GTDB taxonomy): Bacteria > Acidobacteriota > Terriglobia > Acidiferrales > UBA7541 > Acidiferrum. The sequence goes on along the minus strand of JBBRPU010000233.1, from coordinate 1,354 downwards.
CTTGCATGAAGTCCTCACGCCACCCGCGGAAGTTCCACGATGAACTCCGCGCCGCGATTTTTTTCAGAGATTACGCTGATCTTTCCGCTGTGGGCCTGCACGATCTGATACACGATTGCCAATCCGAGTCCCGTACCACCTTCGAATTCCGATTGTAATGGCTCAAAAATCTTAGCGCGCTGCTTGGCGTCCAACCCCACGCCCGTATCTGAAAACGCGATGCGCAGCCAGAAGGGTTTTTCTTCGATCCGTACCGTAAGCGTGCCCCCGCCCGGCATGGCTCGCAACGCGTTGTCGCACAAATTCCAGAACACCTGCTTGATCTTGCTGCTGTCCACCCGCGCCCGCAACTCCTGCCCGTTGAAAGAACGCACGATGCGGTAATTGGTTCCGATTTCCGGCTTCTTCTCCATCAGCGTCAGCGTCTCGTCCAGCAGCCAGCGCACGTCCGCATCCTGAAATTCATAAGTCTTTTCTCGTGAATATTTAAGAAAATCCGTGATGATTTGATTCAGCCGCTCCGAGTCCCTGCTGACAATATTGACCAGGTGCTTTTCGTCTTCTTCCAGCGGCACCAGCCGCGCCAGCTCTTTCACCGCGCCGGCCATGGCCGTCAATGGCTGCCGAATCTCGTGCGCAATCGCCGCAGAGAGCCTCCCCAGCGCGGCCATGCGCTCTTTCGTCGCCACTTCCTGCTCGAGGCGTCGCAGTTCCGTCAAGTCCTGGAAATTAAACACATACCCGCTCCGCTGCGTGTCTCGCGAACGAAGTGGCGAAACACTGATCCCCAGAAATCGCTGGTGGCCATCGGGAGTCGCAAAATCAATCTCTTTGCGTCTGGAGGTGTGCTCCAGTCCCAGCTCTCCCGGCAGCCAGAAATCCGCGCTGATTTCCTGCAACGTCTTGCCGCGCAATGCCGCAAAGCGGTGCCCCAATATTTCTTCGCCGGTCCGGTTCAAAAGTAATATCCGGCCCTCCAGGTCCGTCGTCAGCAATCCACCCCTCATCGAATGAACGATGTCTTCGGTGAAATCCTGCAGATCCAGAAGTTCTTCGCGCTTTTCATCCAGCTCCGCGCCTTTGCGCCGCAGCGACTGCGCCAGAAAGCTCGCCAGATACGCCACCGCCAGAAAGCCAAATAAATTGCTGAGAAACCAGATCCGCAGGCTCTCGGCCGTAGCAATGCCCACATACGTTCGCGCGATTTTTTCGTCATATGCAAGCGCCGCCATTCCGCCCAGAATCACAATGCATAAGCCGGCGGTCGCAAAGGCCATCCCCCGCGAAAACAAGATGCTCGCGACAATAATCACCAGCAGGTACAGCGAAATGAAGTAGCTTTCCTGCAGTCCCG
>JBBRPU010000232.1:0-5777 GCA_038227545.1 Candidatus Acidiferrales bacterium | reverse complement strand
GATTTGTCGGCTACCTGGATTTTACGGGAAGCGTTTTAGACAGGAGCCAGGGGAAAAGTTCCGGTTCATCGTAGGCTTTGTACCAGGAAACATGCTTTACGCCGGGATATTCGGTGTAGTGAACTTCGGCGCCAATTTGCTTCATGGCGGCCTGCATGCGCTGTGATTCGGTGACGGGTACAATTTCGTCATCGCTCCCGTGGAAAACCCACACGGGGACCTTGCCAATTTTTGCGGCCGCCTCGGAATAGCTTTTAAGATTGTCGGCGGGGGTGAGCTTTGCCAGCTCGGGGTGGGCCTTCAAGGTGGCGGCGGGAGGGCGCAGGCCCCCGCAAATCACTACGAGCGCGGCGAAACGTGCGGGATATTTTTCAGCGAGGCGCCAGGTTCCGTAACCACCCATGGATATTCCGGTGAGATAGGTGCGTTGCGTGTCCCCGTGAAATTCCCTGGTGGCGGCTTCCAGCGTGGCGATGGCCAGATTCTGCATGGGTTCCTGAATCCACCAGAGGTTTTTTCGGCACTGCGGCATGACCACGATGGCGGGGATGCGGGTGCGATCCACGCGAATTTCCGTGCCGATGCCCACATCGGTTTGTTGCATGCCATCGTCGGCGCGTTCACCGGCGCCGTGCAGGAAAAGGATGACGGGCCATTTTTGGCGGGGGGACCAATTGTCAGGAACAAAAACCTGGTATTTGAAGACTTCGCCCTGCAACGTGATGGTGCGGTCGAGAAAACCGGTGTCGTGATTCCTAGCGCGGGCTGGAGCGGCGAGGTGCAAGCCAAGGAACATGAGCATTACGAATTTCAGAAATCGAACGGGCAAAGACTTCTCCGTGTCAGGGATCGCATCGACCTCTACGATTTTACCGCTGGGCAGAAATGTGATTTTGTATTTCTGCGTGGCGGGCTTGTATTTGACTTCGTCAATGTACGGGTTGCTGCCGCGCATTTTTCTTGCCTCCGTTGCGATGATGCGATTCATTTGTAAGAGCTCCGACCTGTCGTGAATGGCGATAAAGGATGGCCCATACAGCGTTGCAAAATTTTCTTCAGGGGCTAAAGCCCCTTTTTAGCCTCTCGGTTGCGCGGGGGCTGAAGCCCCCGCCTCCTAAACTCGATGACTCGCGCGCCAAGGTCCCAGCCCGGTTACTTAGCGCTGAAGCCCTTAATCGCCGGAGTCGGTATTTAACTGTAGAATGTCGCGACGCCGCGATACTTATTTGAACATAGATGGAAACCGTTGGCGGCTGGCTAGTATCTAAGGTTCGAGACCATGGGACGCCGCCTGGAACTGGACGCGATACGCGGGTTGATGCTGGTGTGGATTACCCTGACGCATCTGCCGACGGCCGCGAGCACCTTCGTAAATCAGCCCTTTGGATTCGTATCGGCGGCCGAAGGCTTCATTTTTCTTTCCGCGCTGTTTACCGGCAGGATTTATTCGCGCATGGCGGAGCACGACGGGTACCGAGCCATGACCTGGAAATTGTGGGCGCGCACGGTGCGCCTGTATGGGTATCACGCACTGCTGCTGGCGTTCGTGTTCCTGGTGGCGGTGCCGATTGCGTCGCGAGGAAACCGTCCGGGGCTGCACAACCTTCTGGATTTTTACTTCATTGCGGGCGCGAAGCGCGCGGTCACCGAGGCGTTCCTGCTGATCTACCGCCCGCCGCTGCTGGATATCTTGCCGATGTACATTATTTTTCTGGCGTTCACTTCGATCGCTCTGTTGCTGGCGCGAAAGGTGGGATGGAAGCCCATCTTGCAGGCGGCATTCGTAGTGTGGTTGTTTGCGCAATTCGGCTTTCGCAGCGCAGAACATAATTTCATGATGCGGTTCATTCCCACGCGCATTCCCTTGAATGAGATGGGTTCTTTTGATCTGTGGGCCTGGCAATTTTTGTGGATTGTGGGCATCTGGTTCGGTGTGCAGTGGGGTAAGGGTAGCCTGGAGGCGGAAACCTGGGCGAGGCGCGCGGTAATTCCCGCGGTGATGATTCTTTGCGCAGGGTTGGTATTGCGGCACGAGGTTTCTAACGGGTTACAACTAGGGTTGGCGGAGTTTTTGTTCGACAAGTGGCACCTGGGGGCGTTGCGGCTGGTTAATTTCGCGGCGGGCGCGACATTGCTGGTCTACGCGCAATCCGTGTTGAAGCCGCTGGCGATTCGACCACTGGTGATGATGGGGCAAAGTTCGCTGCAGGTATTTTGCGTGCACCTGCTGTTTTGTTTTGCGGGACTGACGCTGATGGGAAATGCTTCGATGCTCAGCGGGTGGAAGCAAGTTGCGCTTTTGACGGCGACGTTCAGCGGCATGTTGTTGACGGCGAAAATATTTGCGAAGGCCGAGGGCAAGCAGGAGCGGCAACCTAAGACTGATTTGCCTGATTTGCCATTGGGGCCTGCGGCAGCAGGAAGTCGGGCGGCGCGCGCAGCGGTGGCTTAGTACGGGTATTACATTTGCCAGAACCGCGGCTGCATGAGCTGCGCGAAGGAGTGCAGCAACAGCAGGTTCCTCACCCGCCTGGAAAAGGCGGCGGTTCGGAATGACATGTTGATAGTAGTTTTTCCCGCACCTTGGAGCCTGCGGCTCACAACCGGGCGGGGCATACGGAGTCAAAAGCTGGCCAGGCGATCAGTTGGGGGATAAACCGTAGACGCTGATTTCGCCGGAAGTTCCTACATAAACTTTTCCGTTAGCGACTGTTGGCACGGTGAACTTCACAGCTCCCCCGGCTCGATCCACCGAACTGTTATTGCTGTTCCACAATTCGTTACCGAGGTTGGTGGCGTCGTAAGCATGAAGCACCGCGGAACCGTTGTTCTGAATAGCCCACACAATGCCATTGGAGGAACCCTGAGAAGAAACCGAAGGGGTGGAGCCTGGGAAGCCGAAGGATCCGGGCGACGTAGAGGATGGCGAGGTTGAGAATTTTCCGCTGGAAGTGTCGAAGGTATACGCCTTGACGCGATCGCCGACGGGGCCGAGGTACAGCGTGTTTTGCCAGAAGGCCGGAGTAGCGAAAATTCCGTTGCCGACCGAGAAGGTTTGCACCGCGCCGGTATCTCCGCTGTTTTTTCCGCCGAGGTTGTCGCGATTCAGCAGGTACAACTTCCCTTCTTTTCCACCGCCGATTACTAGATGCGGAACGGGGCTGGAATTCTGATCCACAAGAACAGCAGCGCCTCCCGAGCCGAGGTCGGCATCGCTACCGTTCAGATTGGATTCGTTCGTAGGAGTAAAGGAGTTGGAAAGACTCAGCCCGCTAGACAACTTTAAGAAGCTGTCGCCAAATTCAGTGTTTCCATCGAAATTTCCGTTTCCGGTGATGACGTAAAGGTTGTTGCTGGAGTCGGCAGCAGGAGCACCGCCGGCCATCCAGATGCCGCCAAAGGCGGAATTGGGGTCATCGTTAAAGACACTGGTAAGCGCCAGGTTGGAAGCGTTGTAGCCCACAACCCATCCGTAGTAGGTGGGTTGATCGCCGTGAGAAGCGTAAGCGATGTACACAACGCCATTCACCAGCGCGAGGCCGCAGCGTTCATTCTGACGCAAGGGATTGAAAGTGTGGCCGCCGGAAGTGAAGTTGATTTCCTGCGGGCCGGAAAATTTCTCGGAACCATCCACCAAACTGAGGGCGTGGAGACGCTGGTGGAACGTTCCGCCGTTTTTCGATTTGGAGACGACGTAGATGGTCTTGGTGGACGGATCGATTACTGGAGTGCCCACGATGCCGATTTCGTTGGAGATGTCGCCAGTGCCCACGTCACCGGCATTAGCCCAAGTTTCCCCGCTGGCCAGTAAGCTCTTGGACCAGTAGGTCTGACAGGGCGAAGCGTCGGCATCGAACGCATATACGGTATCGTGCTGACTCGCCGCGATCAATACGTTGTGAGTACCACCGCCGATGGAAACGTTGGCGACCCACAGTGGCTGCGCGTAAGCGCCCGCGTCAATGGCGCATCCGAAACGCTTTCCGAACGTCGAGGGTTTCACACTGGAAGTGTTGAGCGCGTACTCCTTGCTGTTCACGCCATCGCGCATCAAATTGTTGTGATAGGTGTACACGCCGCCAAGGTCCGTGATGGCTACGCTGGCGGTGGCGGACACGGTGGTGTCCGCGACGCTGCGCGCGGCGACGGTGTGCGTTCCCGCAGAAGTCGGCGGTGAATAGATGCCATTGGCGCCAATCGTGCCGGTAGAGGAATTGCCTCCCGGCACGGTGTCTACTTCCCAGGTGACCGAGGTGTTGGAACTGCCGCTGACGGAGGCGGTGAAAGTTTGCTGCTGGCCAGTGGTGAGGCCTGCGCGCTTGGGACTGATGCTGACAGTGACGCCTCCGGAAGATACCGCAGTGATAGTGAAGGTAGCGGACGCGGACTTGGATGTGTCGGTGACGGACCTGGCGGAAATCGTGACGGTCGCGGGACTCGGCGCGGATCCGGGCGCGGTGTAAGTGACCGACGAACCTGACGCGCTCGAAGAAGCGGAGAGCGTTCCGCACGAAGCTCCGGAACAACCAGCGCCGCTGAGCGTCCAGGTCACACCTTTATTTTGCGTGTCGTTCTGTACGGTGGCGCTGATGCCGCGGGTCTGGCCGGTTTGCACACTTGCAGAGGTCGGAGTGACGCTGACGGAGATTGCCGGGGGAGGAGGCACGGCTGAGACTGTAATGGTTGCCGCAGCGGTCTTGCTGGAATCCGCGACGGACTTGGCGGTCAGCTTCACAGTGGCGGGCGATGGAACTTTGGCGGGAGCGGTGAAAGTAATGGATGCGCCGGAAGCGCTGGAATTGGAGGAAAGTGTGCCGCATGCTGTGCCGGAGCAACCGGAGCCGCTCAGGGTCCAGGCGACACCTTTGTTTTGCGAATCGTTTTGCACCGTGGCGCTGAGCGTGTGAGTTTTCCCAACCTGCACGGCTGCGCTTGTGGGATTCACGCTGACGGCGATTGGCGGTGGTGGCGGCGCTGAGGCTGTTACGGTGATGGTGGACGCCGCAGTTTTTCCGACTTCCGCGGCAGACTTAGCAGTGAGCGTTACGGTTGCGGGTGAGGGAACTTTTGATGGAGCCGTGTAGGTAATGGCGGCACCGGATGCGCTGGAGGTTTTGGATAGCGTGCCGCACGCCGTGCCGGTGCATCCGGCTCCCGACAGCGCCCAGGTCACGCCCTTGTTTTGCGAATCGTTGTGCACGGTGGCGGAGACGTTCTGCGTTTTACCGACCTGTGCGGAAAAAGTGGTCGGCGACAACGTAACGGAAATTACGGGCGTTGTAGCGGTGATGGTCACTTGCGCAACGTCGAAAACGGCGGGACTGGCGACCGCCACGGCCGCGATCGTTACGGTTGCTGGTGATGGCACCGCGGCTGGCGCGGTGTATGTGCCGTTCGCGTCAATCTTGCCGTGCGTCGCGTCGCCTCCAACCACACCTTCGACCTGCCAGGTCACTGTGGTGTTGGCGGCATTAGAGACTACCGCGGTAAATTTCTGAGTCGTGGCCACCTTGATGGAAACGGTCGGCGGGTCCACGGAGACGGTGACCGTCTGTCCTTGCGGGTTTTGCGGATTCGACTGCACGGTGCCGCATCCCCAGACTCCAGACATAGCCACGAAAATCGCGGCGATGGATGAGATTCTCCCGCGGCGTACAGGATTGCTGAAAGTCATTTAATTTTTGCCCCCAATAGGCGAAGCGCTGCAGAATTCCTCTTCAGAGGAATTAACACTTACGTTAGCTGCTGTTGCGTGAGCTGCTGGTTGGGTAGCAGGT
>JBBRPU010000231.1:0-5820 GCA_038227545.1 Candidatus Acidiferrales bacterium | reverse complement strand
GCTGTACCCCTTCGCGCATGCCCGGGATGGCGCCCCAGCAGCGGCCGAGAACGTTTCGGCCACGCAGCAACTGGTGCAGCGTTCGCAGGCGTGGGCGGCAGAAAGAATGAAGGCGCTGAATAGTACGCTGGAGGAATTGTCGCACCGGGCCCCCGGTACAGTGAAGACGATGCTGGCGTCCAAGGCCATGTGGTGGAACCGCCCGATGCAGCAAAGGGATCTGTACGTGGCCGGCGGAGTGGCCCTGGCGCTCATCGCGATGGTGCCCATTGCGCGCGCATGGAGAAATCATGCCCATCCGCAACCGGTAACCGCGGTTTCGGCGGCGAGTACGACTTCATCTTCGACGCCGTCGCCGGAAGTGGCGCGGGCCACGTCGCAAGGTCCTATCATTTCGAACGCCGCCATGATCAATGTGAGTGGAACGCCCGCGGGGGAACCAACCCTAGTGACCGTTGATAGCGATGTCACCAAGAATGACGATTTCGCCACCGAGCCCCAGGAAGGCACCCTGAAATCGCCCGTGGTGGCCAGTGCCGCATTCGAACGACGGGCCGTAATCGCGGTTAAACCGCTACCTGCGCGGAACGCGGCGAACAAGCCGATCGTCGCGCTGAAAACCAGCTTGCCGGTAGCTTCCCCGAGCTTGCTGGCAACTCCGCCACTCGCGAAAGTTGCGGTGCCGGCGCCGGTTGCCCATACCACGTTGAGGATTGATATCCAGTCAGGCGTGACGGACCAGACCGTGGAGATTTATTCGGGTAATGAATTATTGCTGACGACTCCGCTGCAATCGGCGCATCTGGGTGACACGCTGCGCTTCAACTGCCCCATCACCGCAGGCGAACATTCTTTGCGCGTGGTGCTGTATCGCGCGGACAAAACGGTGTTCATGCACAAAGAGAATAATTCCGAGTTGCATGCCGACGGGCCGAACACCATGGAAGTGAGGATCAATAAAAAGTCCAAGATGCTGGTGAAGCACGAGACTTCTCTGGAAGTGGTGTGGCCGAGCAGCACGGCGTCTTCTTCGGTGGTCAGCAGCCCAGGTTTCAAGCCGGCGGGCGTGTTAGCGCTGCGCTAGTTCGAGGAGAGTTCCCCACTCGAAAGAATATTCAACAGCGTGGAACGAAGTGGCACCGCCTGGTGCGGCACCCGCAAGCACAAGAGGAATTCGGCGTGGCTACTCGCGAAAGGCGTTACTCGTAACGCAGCGCTTCAACGGGGTCCAGTTTGGCGGCCTTCATGGCCGGCCAGACTCCAAAGAAAAGTCCCACACTCACGCTGACGATCAGGCCCGCGGCGGCTGCCCACACGGGCACGCTGCCATGCCACTCCAGCGTCAGGCGAATCAGCAGCACCAAGCCGTTCACTAGAACTAGCGCAATAATCCCGCCGGCGCCCGTGAGGGTCATGGCCTCCAGCAAAAATTGCCAGGTTATGTCTTTGCTTTTCGCGCCGATGGCTTTGCGAATACCAATCTCGCGCGTGCGCTCGGTCACGCTCACCAGCATGATGTTCATCACGCCCACGCCGCCGATCAGCAATCCCACCGAGCTCAGTACCACCGCGGCCAACGCCACCATGCCCATGATGCTGTGGAATTGCTCAACTTCCTGCTGCGGAGTACGAATAACGAAACTGTCTTTGGCGTTGTAGGCCACGTTGCGGCGGCGGCGCAGCATTTCTGTAGCCTGGTCGACAGCTTTATCCAGCATGTTGGGATAGGCCTGAAAGCGAATCTGATTCTCGTACGCGCCGGGATAAATTTTGTGGAACGTGTTGTACGGGATGAGTACGCGACGGTCTTCGTCGCCCATCCCGAAACCGCCCTTAGGCTTCTCGACCACACCAATCACGCGAAAATCCGAGCCATCAATCAGAACATCTTTGCCGACCGGAGAACCCTCCGGAAACAGAACGGGAGCGACATTTTCTCCGAGCATCACCACTTTTTCGCTGTGGAGATCGTCGCCCTCGCCGATGAACCTGCCGGAAAGCACCGCCGCATTGGCATAGACCTGCCCAAAGTTGGGCTGTACGCCTCGAAAATCCACGGCGCTGACTTCGCCCGCCTTGGTGCGCACAACGTGATTGCGTTCCCACCAGGTCAAGAATACCGTGACATTCTTGATGGCCGGACAGCCCTCTTTCAAAGCTTCGGCATCGGCGACCGTGAGGGGCTTCCGCAGACGTTCTTCGAGCGGTCGGCTGTTAGGACCGTTGTGCGGCCCTTGGTCCCAGCGGGACACGAAAGCGGTGTCGGCGCCATACTGCTTGATAGTTTCCTGAATGGTTTCGTCGAACCCGGTGATCAGCGCCGACACCAGCATGATAACGCTAACGCCAAGCACGACTCCAAACACCGTTAGCGCGCTGCGCATCTTGTGCGCGCGCAGGGTATCCATGGCCTGCTTTAAATTTTCACCGTGAGCCTGAGCCATGAGTCTTTGCCTCAACCATCTGCGCGCAAAGCCTCGATAGGATCGAGCTTTGCGGCGCGCATTGCAGGATAAATCCCGAAGAAAAGTCCAACGGCGGTGGACATGGTGAGCGAAATAATTACCGCGCTCAGCGGCGTGCGCACCGGAATTGGCGTAACAGCTCTCACGATGGCGACGATGCCGTAGGCCAGGCCCAGCCCTATCAAACCGCCAACGGCGGCAAGCACCGCCGACTCCGTCATGAACTGTAGAACGATGTGCTTCTTTCTGGCGCCGAGGGAGCGGCGCAAGCCGATCTCCCGAGTGCGCTCCGTAACGCTGGCCAGCATGATGTTCATGATCACAATGCCCCCGACGACCATGAACACGGCGGTGAGACTGACCACCACGGCAAACAGGTTGCCGGTGATCTGCTTCCACAGCGCCATGATGGAGTCGGAACCGAACACTGCGAAATTATCGGGAGCGTCGAAGGGCAGATGCCGCCAGGCGCGCATCAGCATGCGCGCTTCGTCCTGCGAGGCGCTCATGATTTCGGCGTTCTGCGCCTGCACGAAAATGGTTAGCCAGTCATTCTGTTTATGCCAATCCTTGTAGTAAGTAGCGAACGGTATGAGGATGTAATTGTCCTGCGATTGCCCGAAAGCGCTGCCGATTTCCGTGGCTACTCCGACCACTTCGTAGGTGTTCGTGCCGGCGCGAATGGTTTTGCCGATGGGATCCACGGTGGGGAAGAATTTCTTTACCACGTCGGTTCCGATGAAACAGACTGGCGCGTGGTGTAAGTCATCACCCTCAGTGAGGAAGCGTCCGGCCGCAAGATTGAGGTTGCGGATGTCGGCGTAATTAGAGGTGACGCCGGTGAGATCAGTACTTTCGAGCAGGATATTCCCGGAACGCACATCCATCGTGCGATCATCGGTGGCGGCAACGTTGGCCGCGGTCTTCATGTTTTCGCGGAGGCGTTGGTATTCCTCGAGCGTGACCAGCGGGCGTTTCTGGGCTTTGATCCAAGCGTCCTGGCTGGTGATGATTCCGAAGCGGTCCACCAGGTAAACGTTGGCGCCCAGGTTGGCGACGCGATCGGCGACGTAGAAATTCAGGCCGGCCACCACGCTCATGACCGCAACCAGGGTGGCTACGGCCAGAATCACGCCAAGAAGCGTTAGAAAACTGCGGAGTTTGTGCGCGCGCAGGGCGTCCACCGCCAGGCGGAAGGTCTCAAGGACGGTGACGGCCGCTGACGCGATCCTGCCGCGCTTCCGGGCCTTGATTCCCGGAACCGCAAGGGCGGGCAAACGGGTCAGCCGGTCAATAGGCGCTACACCCAGAAAATCCTCCGATGGTACTGAGTAAGACGGTAACGGGCCTGAAATCGTTCCCTGCGAATCCTACTTATTAGACGCAGAACTGACCGCTTTATAACCAGACAGGTTTATTTTAACGCTTTTTGCCCCGAGGTATTGGCTGATTACTAAGCTGGGCCCGGCTGCCTGTGGGTCTCGGCGGTGATGGCTCCCTAGTGGTTTTCAGGGTGCGAGTCAAAAACTAGTCGCGTGCAACAATTGCATCGAAGACAGAATCCTATATGCTCGACTTGGATAGCACTAAGCCATGCATACTGCGGTTTTTATCCTCGCCAGCGCCCTGTTCGTGGTGGCCGCTCCCAGCGCTTGCCCACAAGAGCGGACCGCTCCCAATCCTTCCGACACCCAATGGAGTCACGTGCTTTTTGACCGCGTCATTGAGAACCAGAAGAAGAACGATGCAGCCATGGATCTGTATGAGCGCATCGAGCGGGTGGAAAGCCACAAGACCGCGTCAGATCGCCAGACCACCGAGACCAAAATTGCCCGGGTGGTGCCCGCAGGAACCGGCGCGGCGCACCTCCCGATGGGGCCGGACGGTAAGGCTACGGATGCCGCCGCGTATCGCCTGGAACTGGAGAAGTTGGAGAAGTCCCTGGTGTGGGCCGCCGACGCCGGCCGCGCGCAACACGAGGCCTACGAGAAAATCGCCAAGAAGCGAAGGGACCGCGAGGAACTGATTGGTGCTGCGAAAACCGCGTTTAACTTTACGTTTGTTGCCCGCGAACCACGCGCTACTCGCACCCTGCTGAAATATCGCATGGACCCTAATCCCGCGTTCAAGCCGACTTCGCGGACTACTTCGGTGTACACGCGCGTGCGCGGAATGGTGTGGATTGATGAAGCCAGCGGCGAGTTGGCCCGCATCGAGGGCGAGGTTACCGACGACATTTCGCTTGGCTTGTTCCTCGCGAAAGTCTACAAAGGCAGCCATTTCATGCAGGAAAGATACGAAATGGTGCCGGGACTGTGGTTGCCGACATTTTCCCAGTACGATTTCGACGGGCGCAAATTTCTTTCGAGCTTTGCAATCCACGAACGCACTTTCTTTTCGAACTACCGGTTGGTCGGAACTCCGAAAGAGGCCTTGGAGCTGGTGCGAGCGGAGTTGAAACAGACCCGCACACCGGCGACAACCCGCCCGTAGCGAGTGCTCCGCGCGGTAGAACTTAATGCCCCGCAAAAAAAGTCTCGAACCACGGGAGTTCCCATAGCCGAACGTAGCATTTGCGCGGGCCGTCATCATTTGTGCCAGATTCTCTTGTACTTCTGGCTTCCCCCGGTGTGTCCCCTTTCCTATACTTAGACTGCTCGATCCGGGCGCTGTCCTCTTTCGCGGGATGGCGTTTCTCCTTGGAAACCACTCGGAACGAACTATTGGGTAACGCGTCCATGTCAGGAATTCGTCTCCCCGCAGGCGCCCACCGGCGTCCGCTTGCGGCGGTAAAATTTTTGCTGCCTGCTGCGCTGTGTGCGCTTGCACTTTGGCCGCGATGCGCGCTGGGGCAATCTTTCGCTGAACTACGGTCGGTGACGCCTCAGGGTTCGAACTGGAGGCCGGCGGACACCAACCGGCACGCCCGGGAGAATTCTTCGCACTGCATAAATCGTTCCCCCGCTCTCGCCCTTCCAGAATCCGACGCCTCAGTAATCGGGCAGATTTCCGCGCGATTGGCGACCACGCCGCTTTTCGTAGAAAAATACTCCGCACCGGCGCTTTCGTGCGGAGACCAGCTATCCTCCTCTGGCACCGCGCTCACGCGAGCTAAAGTCTTCCCCATTGAAACCATGATGCCGGGCGACGTTTGTGCGCCTACCGGTGCCGGGCTAGTAGTCGCCCCGGAAACGCCGAGGTCGTCTCCGCTCTGTTGGCCGCAGGCCGCAAGCGTTTATGTGCAGCGTTGGGACCTGCTTCGCGCAGCTGCGCCATCGCTAAAAATCATTCGCCAGGAGCGCCAGCAAGACAAATTCCAGTGGCGCCCCGCACTGGTGCAATCGGTGGAGTTCCT
>JBBRPU010000230.1:0-5821 GCA_038227545.1 Candidatus Acidiferrales bacterium | reverse complement strand
TGCTGCTCGTAGATGTACGGCATGTTGAGCTCGCGGAACGCGCCGTTGTGAAACCAGTCGTCACCTCTCCACCCGTCCACCATGGGATTCATCGGCACGGCCACTTTGAGCGCCGGGTGCGGATTGACCAGTGCCATCAGCGGGAGAAAACCGTCGTAGGAAATTCCCAGCATGCCGACCTTGCCATTCGTTTCCGGAATATTTTTAACGAGCCAGTCAATAGTGTCGTAGGTGTCAGTGGAATGATCAACAGCAGTGGGATTCAAAGGCCCATGAAGAGGGCGGGTCATGACGTAGTCGCCTTCGGAGCCGTATTTTCCGCGAATATCCTGAACCACCCGGATGTATCCGCCTTCGAGAATCACTTCGAGCGCGTTGTCGTAGCCGCTCAGATTCGGGCCGAGATGCGCGCTGTGGGAATGGCTAGTGAGGCTGTCAGCGTCGTACGGGGTGCGCGTCAAAAGGATCGGGGCGTTTTTGGCACCTTTAGGAACGAGGATGACGGTATGCAGCTTCGTGCCGTCTCGCATCGGGATCATCACGACGCGTCGTGTGTGGTCAAAAGCGTCGGTGACCACATTCAGCTGAGCGGGAGTTTCGCTGGGCAGCGTGGCTTCAGCGGGTGATGCCGAAGTTTGCTGCGCCGCGGATGGGCTGGCGAAAGCAAACACGCCGAGCGCGAGGACACTCATCGCGCAAAAACACTTGTTGGAATTATTCGACATGGATGGGAATCCTCAGATGCGTCAGTAGCGGTGGATTATAAGCTTGCTTTCGACAGGCCGTAAAGCCGCAGCGACGAAATGCGGCCGCTCCCCATGGTTGCAGGAGGGTCCTCTGCCGCGATGACGAACTCTGGGTTTATTTTTGCTTGACGCGGGTATAGTGTATTCCTGATTTAAGGAATTTTCACTTGGGAGGACTGCACATGCCAACGATCACCGTGAAAGACGGCACAGAGATTTACTACAAGGACTTGGGCAAAGGGCAGCCCATCGTTTTCAGTCACGGTTGGCCGCTCAGCTCCGACGACTGGGACGGGCAGATGTTGTTTTTCGGCCAACACGGTTACCGCGTCATCGCGCATGATCGCCGCGGTCACGGGCGCTCCACGCAGACGTGGGATGGCAACGACATGGATACGTACGCGGACGATCTCGCGGCGCTGTTCGAACACCTCGATCTGAAAGACGCCATCATGGTCGGTCACTCCACCGGTGGCGGCGAAGTGACCCGTTATCTGGGCCGTCATGGCACTGCGCGGGTGGCCAAAGCCGCGCTTATCAGCGCCATAACGCCCTTAATGCTGAAGACTGAAAAAAATCCTACCGGCTCACCGCTGTCCGTCTTCGATGAGCTCCGCACGGCACTCGCAGCCAACCGCCCACAATTCTACAAAGACATCACCATGCCGTTTTATGGCTACAATCGGCCGGGAGCAAAAATTTCTGAAGGCATCCGGGAGCATTGGTGGTTGCAGGGGATGATGGGCGGCGTGAAAGCTCACTATGACTGCATCAAGGTTTTCTCAGAGACGGATTTGACCGAAGACCTGAAGAAGATTGATATCCCAGTACTGGTGCTGCATAGCGATGATGATCAGATCGTGCCCATCGCCGCAGCCGGTCCCATGGCCGCAAAATTGTTGAAGAATCCGACTCTCAAGGTTTATCACGGTCTTCCCCATGGCATGCCTGCGACTCATGCCGACCAGATCAATGCCGACCTGCTGTCGTTTTTCAAAGGCGCGGCGACAGCTGCTGCAACGTAAGACAATCTTAGGCGGGCTGCGCGATTCGGCCGACGCAACAGTTGCCATGCGCAGTCTGGCCCCGCCTTGCTTTTCAATATTTCGAAGTTGACCAAGCCGATCAGCAGAGGTGAATAGCTTTCGACTTTTCGAAAGCGAGGAGGTCAGATCATGATTCTGCAAGTTTTTACCCTGGCACACGTACTCATCAGCCTGATAGGGATCTTCACGGGATTTGTGGCCGTCTACGGATTGATAAATGCGAAGCAGTTCGATGGATGGGCTTCGTGGTTCTTGTGGACTACTGTGCTTACCAGCGTGACGGGATTCCTGTTTCCGTTTCACGGCTTTCAGCCGTCCTACGTGCTCGGTGCCATTTCACTCGTGATTCTTGCGGCGGCCATCCTGGCGCGACGGCACTTAGCGACCGGCTGGAAAAAAACGTACGCCATCAGCTCGGTTCTGGCGCTGTACTTGAATTTTTTTGTTCTGGTAGTCCAGCTTTTCCGTCGCGTGCCCGCACTGAAAGCTCTTGCCCCCACGCAAACCGAGCCGGCGTTTAAAATTACGCAGCTGGTGGTGCTGCTCTTTTTTGTAGTGCTGACCATCCTGGCCACTACCAGGTTTCGCCACGCGCAACTACACACCGCTTAGCCTGCTGAACTTCGAAGCGAGCGGCCTGCACGCGAAGGGCGGGTACGTCGTCGAAGTTCCCGTTCCCGTGGTTGGTGATGCAGGGCACTGAGGTCATCTGCCAAGCGGGTTTGCAAAGATCCGCTTGGCAATTACGACGCGCGCGAGGGGGCTGATTTGAGACAAAACACCAGCCCGCACAAGAGCAGCACCGCGCCCCACCAAACGTTGGCGTGCAACTGATAGAGCACCACTTTGGTTTCTGGTGGATGCGAGAACTCGTACAATCCTGCGCCCAGAATCAATACGCCATTTACCAGCAGGGAGATTCCGATAAAGAACCAGATGGAAATTGCGCCGTCGGTTTTCATAAGCTCACCAGAAAATCACGTTGAAGATTACGAATACGATTCCCACAGCGACGGCCCAGAACGCGGGTCGTTGAACGAGAGAGAGCTGCCCTTCCGATGGAATGTCGGTTACGCCCATCACCAGGCCTTTTAACTCGCTATCTGATTTGGGCGTGGTGACCATGCTCACCGCCACGGTTACGATGACGCAAACCAGCCAGGACCACAGCGCGCGATACATATTCTCGGCCATGTCTTTGGCGTGACTGGATAGCGCCACGTAAGCCAACACCGAGGGATCGATTTTGACCCACGCCCACATGCCAATCGAAGAAACCGTTCCGGCGAACAGTCCCCAGAAGCCGCCGGCCGGAGTGGCGCGTTTCCAGAGCATGCCCAGAATCACGGTGCCAAATAGTGGCGCAACGAAAAAACTGAAGAGCGCCTGCACGTAGTCCATGATGCTGAGAAATTGCATGACCAGGTACGCGGTGCCGATGCTGATCAAAACTCCAACCACGGTGGACCAGCGACCCATGCTCACGTAATGCTTGTCGCTGGCGTTTTTCTTGATTAGCGCGCCGTAGATGTCGTAGGTCCAGACAGTAGAAAAAGCGCTGACATTTCCGGCCATGCCGGACATAAAGCCAGCAATAAGCGCGGTAATTCCCAGGCCGAGCAGACCCGGGCCGCAATAACGCGCCAGCATTAGCGGCAGGACTTCGTTGTAACTGTGTCCGCCGGTAGCGACGGCGACCGACTCACCCGTCAGCTTCACTGGAAGAACCGCCAGCGCCAGCAGGCCTGGAAGAATCACGATGAAGGGCACGAACATCTTGAAGGCCGCGCCAATAATCGGCGCCATTTTTGCGGAGCGCAAATCCTTAGCGGAAAGCACGCGTTGCACTACCAGGAAATCCGTGGTCCAGTATCCAAAAGAAATAATGAATCCGAGCCCAAAGACAATTCCCGTCCAGTGGATGCCCATGGGATTGTCGCTGAAGGAGCCGAGCGTGGACCACAAGTGGGTGTACTCCGCGGAAGCATTGGCGGTGACCTGCGCCTGCAGGTTTCTCCAACCTCCCGCTTCCACCAGGCCAAGGATGGGAATGAGCAGGGCGCCGGCCCAGATCAGAATGAACTGCAAAACTTCGTTGAAAATCGCGGAACGCAGACCACCGAGGGTGACGTAAACCGCCACGGTCAGCGAGGACACCCAGATGCTGAAATTGATGTCCCAGCCGAGCACTACCTTCATCACCAGCGCCATGGAATACATATTGATGCCGCTCATAAATACGGTCATCAAGGCAAAAGAAATCGCCGAAAGGGCGCGCGAAGCTTCTCCGAAACGCAGCTTCAGGTAACCCGGAACGGAATGCGTTTTGGAAATATAATAGAAGGGCATCATCACGATGCCCAGGAATAGCATCGCGGGAATGGCGCCGATCCAGTACCAGTGCGCCGCGAGGATTCCATATTGATAGGCGGCGGCGGCCCAGCCCATCAATTCCAGCGCGCCCAGATTTGCGGATAAGAAGCTGAGGCCGGCAATCCATGCGGTCATTTCGCGTCCGGCAAGAAAAAAATCTTCGGCGGTGTTGGAGCGGCTCTTCAGATAAAAACCAATGGCCAGCACCAAAACGAAATAGAAAACCACGATGACCAAATCAATAGCCGAAAGTCTTACCAGCCGTGGCGCCGCGAGCAACGCCGCCAGAACACCGGTCATGGATCTCTCCTTGGTTCAGACGCCTTTTGCCAGGTGATAGTAAAGATCATTCCATTTTAGTTCGTTGGAGAAAGTTCGCACGTTAGTGTTGCCGTCTATGCGCAAGCATTCTAATCCGGCTCTGTCCGCGAAATCCTGAATATGTTCCACCGTCAGCGCTTTACTCAGCGAGGTGTGGTGGGAGCCGCCCCCGAGAAAACGGTTTAGCAGTTGTATCCAACGCGGCATAAACGAGAAATACTCGGACCCTGACTTGACACCGTGCAACGTTCGTCTGTAGTCTCTCGGCTCTGGCTGTCATTAAACACGCCATGTATACACTCAGCGAGGAGCTATTCCATGACAAATTTGAGCCGTGTAACGGTGGTCCGGCTTCTGGTTCTCGGAATGCTGGTATTTGCTGGAACTTCCAGAGCGCAGGATAAGCCCCCCATCGCGGAAGAACTTGCCAAGGCTTATGGACTCGATTCTTTTGGCCAAATTGATCAGGTCCGTTACACCTTCAATATAGATTTGCCGGGGATTAAACTTGCCCGCAGCTGGGTGTGGGAGCCCAAGACGGGCAAGGTTTCCTACGACGGGAAAGACAAGGCCGGCAAGCCGGTTAAAGTTTCGTACCTGCGCTCGCAGCTGAACAGCCAGGACGCGGTGGTAAAGGAAGAAGTCGATCCGGCGTTCAACAACGATCAGTACTGGCTGATGTTCCCGTTTCACGTTTACCAGGATGCGGGTGCCAAAGTGGAAGACAAAGGCATGCAAAAACTGCCGCTGGGAAAAGGTTCCGCCCAACAGGTCGTGGTTAGTTATCCCTCCGAGGTCGGCGGCTACACGCCCGGCGATACGTGGACGCTATTCGTCGGCCCCGACAAACGCGTTAAGGAATTTATCTACCACCGCGGCGGAAGCATGAAACCGACGCTCCTCACCGCGACGTGGGCAGGCTACCAAAAGGCTGGTCCACTCGTCGTCTCAATGGATCATCGCGGTAACGCGGATGGCAAGCCGGCGCGAATTTTCTTTACGGATGTGGCCGTCAAGTTGGCGGGCTCGAACGACTGGGTCTCCGCGAAATAAATTACCGATGCTCTGGCCTGGCGCCT
This sequence comes from Candidatus Acidiferrales bacterium, assembly GCA_038227545.1. Classification (GTDB taxonomy): domain Bacteria; phylum Acidobacteriota; class Terriglobia; order Acidiferrales; family UBA7541; genus Acidiferrum. The sequence goes on along the minus strand of JBBRPU010000230.1, from coordinate 256 downwards.
ATTCTGATTTAGCATCCTGACTGTAATTGGACGGAAGTACGCTCTCCTCCGGCGAAGTCTGCATGACAGTTTTTGTCGGAGGCCGAAGCCACACGATCGCTACGGCTACGGCAACGGAACCATACTCCAGTATCTGAATCCAGGCAGGAACCTCCCACACCTGTCCCAGTGACCGCAAGTGCCACACAAAGTAAGTTGGCAAAATACTGATGGTCCAGACCATCAGAGGCAGTGTTGATGCCGAGCGCAGAAACGG
>JBBRPU010000229.1:0-5827 GCA_038227545.1 Candidatus Acidiferrales bacterium | reverse complement strand
TTAGAAAATACCGGCGGCTGCGAAATTCCCAGTATCTTCGCAAGTTCCCCATGAACCTTATCAATAAGCTGGGTCGTCGGAGCATCCGCAGCCTGCGGGTCCAGTGCTCCGCCAACAAAGCTGGTCAGCAAAACGTGTCCCACAGGCGCGCGGTTCGAAAATAACGACGAATTCCACACCGTGCCAAGTATTCGCAAACCAGCCGAACGTGGCACGAGAAACCCAAATCCTTCCAGCGAGTGCTGGATCGCGGTCTTTGGGTACCCCAGTGAAACCACCGCGACTGGCGCGTACTCGATTTTTCGCAGCAACGATTCGAACTCAGCATCCACGCTTCGCAGCAAGGCCGCTGCCTGCTGCGTGGGAGTGGCGATGATCAGGCGATCAGTAGTGAGAATCTCTTCTTGGCCGCCTGAGGTGACCTTCACTTCATAGCGCGGGCCCGTCGAGGACGCTGGCGTGCCAAGAACGCTCCTGGCCTCGAATCCACACTTCAGATTTGAGCCTAGACTCGTCGCCAGCGCCTCGATCAGCGTGTGGTTGCCATCGCGAAAAGTCTGCAAGCTCGGTTTCTCACGCGGCGTTTTCTCTTTCTTCCCGCTGCGCAACAGACCCCAAATTACGCTGCCCGCGGACTTCTCCGCTTCATAAAGCGACGGAAACGCGCTGCGCAACCCCAATTTCTCAGGATCCCCGGCATAAATCCCGGACACAAAAGGACCCACCATTTTGTCGAGCAGTTCCGCAGAAAACTTGCGCCGCACAAACGACGCTATTGATTCTTCGGCTTCCGGAGGCGTCGAGCGCCCCAGCAAATCTTTAAGAATTTTCGCCTTGGTCCCCAGGCTGAACAGCGAAGACTTCATGAACGCCGGCGGGCTGAACGGGACCTCTCGCAGTGCGTCGTTCACCAGCACGTACCGCGGCGCTCGCGCAGGCGCCTGAACCAACTGCCCCGCAATCTCCAGCTCCCGGCATAATTCCAATACCACAGCAGTGGCGTTGAAGCTCTGCGGCCCCAGTTCCAGCAAATATCCATCGCGCCGTTCGCTTCGGATCACACCGCCAGCCACGCCCGAAGCTTCAATCACGTGTGCATCCACGCCCGCCTTCCGCAAAGCGTGCCCGCAAACCAATCCCGATATTCCCGCGCCGATGACCAGTGCTGGAAGATGAGTGCTCACAAAATTAGTGTGGTCATTGCAGGCTAGAGCGTCTTCGAAAACAACGGCTTGGCGTTCAAGTGCTGCTTCTCAAGGTAAGGATCAAAAATCATCGCCAGGTTGCGGATAAAGATCCTGCCCAACCACGTTGCCCGGATTTCTTTCGCACCCATCAACACTAGGCCGTCTTCGCGCGGCGCCTCCAACTGCGCCAGCTCCGCCGCAAAATATTCGTCAAACGCCACACCGAACTCGCGCTCGATTTCCGCTTTCACGATCACCGTGTGGCACAGCAGCCGGTTGATCACCGCGCGTCGCAACCGGTCCTCATCCGACAGATGATACCCGCGCATCGTCGCGATGCCGCGCTCCGCCACCGCCTGCTGCCACGCCGGCAGATCGCGCTGATTTTGCGCGTACGCATTCTGAAACGCGCTGATGGCTGTCACGCCCATGCCGTACAAATCCGCGCCCGCCTTTGTCGTGTAGCCTTGAAAATTACGGTGCAGCGTGCGCTGCTGCTGCGAAACCGCCAGCTCATCGCCGGGCTTCGCGAAGTGGTCCATCCCTATATAGAGGTACCCAGCCTCGATAAACTTCATCAGCCCGGAACGGAAAATCTCAAACTTTTGCATCCCCTCGGGAAGGTGTGTAGCGAACGCGCCCTGCTGTTTCTTCAGCCAGGGCACGTGGGCATAACTGAACAGCGCAATCCGGTCGGGCTGCAGCTCCAGAATCTGGTCCACGGTGTGGCTGAAGCGCTCTGGCGATTGATACGGCAAGCCATAAATCAAATCCACGTTGATGCTGTCGAACTTCAATTCGCGTGCTGCCACCAGCAAATCGCGCGTCAATTCGAACGGCTGAATCCTATGGATGGCGGCCTGCACCTCCGGGTGAAAGTCCTGAACCCCCATGCTCAGGCGGTTGAATCCCAGCTCGCGCAACGTTTCCAGATGCGCCCGGGTCGTCACGCGTGGGTCAATCTCGATTCCGATTTCCGCGTCGGTAGAAAACTGGAAGTGCTGGCGGGAAAATTCAAACAAATCCGCAATCTGCTCGGGTGTCAGGTACGTCGGCGTGCCGCCGCCCCAGTGAAACTGCACCACTGGCCGTTCGCGCGAAATCCCCCGCGCCACGTGCTCGATCTCCCGTTTTAGCACATCCAGATACGGCATCGCCACGCGCTTATCTTTTTGAATAATTACATTGCACGCGCAAAACAGGCACAAGCTCTCGCAGAAGGGAAGATGCATATAGAGCGACAGCGGACTTCGCGCGCTCTCTGCGGCCGCGTGTACCGCTTCCAGGTCGTTCGGCCCGAAAGCGTCGTTCCACACTGGCGCCGTCGGATAACTGGTATAGCGCGGCCCGGGACGGTTGTAGCGCGCCAGAAATTCTTCGCTGACGTGCAGCTCCTCGCGCATGCGTTCCAGGCTTGGATTGGTAACGGTCACAAATTTGCCTCAGCGCGATGGCGAAGCGGATGCGGACGCCGATTTATCGTCTCGCTGGCCCGACGATGACACCGGCATCTGCCCGGTCTCAATAAAAACCCGCGCGTTTTCCACCGGAGTCTGTTTAAAAATTCCGTGCCCCAGGTTCAGGATATGCCCGGTCCCACTCAGCGACGCTACCGCCGCTTGCGTGGCTTCGCGAATTTTCTCCGGCGGCCCCAGCAAAACCGCGGGGTCCACATTGCCCTGCAGCGCGACACTAGGCCCTAAAATCTTCCGCAACGCCGCCAGATCCGCGCGCCAGTCCACGCTCAAGACATTCGCTCCCGCGCGAGCCACCGCAGGCATCAGGTGGCCCGAAGCCTTTGTATAGTAAATCACCGGAACACTCGCGGTAATTCCCGAAATCACGTGTTGCACCGCGGGCAACGCAAAATTCTCGTAATCTTCCAAACTCAATTCACCACACCAGGTATCAAACAACTGCACCGCGCTGGCTCCGGCCGCAATCTGCGCATTCAAGTAGGGAATCGTCGCCTGCGCAATTTTCAGAAGCAGTTTCTGAAGTGTCGCGGGCTCGTGATACAGAAAACTCTTTATCGTCGAAAAGCCTTCCTTGGTTTTTCCTTCCACCATGTAACACGCCAGCGTCCACGGCGCCGCCGCAAATCCCAAAACCGGCACCTCCGGACCCACATCGCGCCCAATACGTCGAATCGCTTCCGGCAGAAATCCCGTCTCCACTTCTGGATCGAAACCGTGCAGCCGCTCCACATCCGCCGCCGTTCGAACCGGCGAAGGCAGGTTTGGTCCTGCGTCGTTCAACTCCAGATGCATGCCCATCGCTTCCGCCGGTATCAAAATATCCGAGAAAACAATAATGGCATCCACGCCCAGGATGCGGAACGGTTGCAACGAAACCTCTGCAGCGAGATCAGGAGTTTTGCAGACTTCCAGAAACGGCCGGTTGGCGCGGATGGCCCGATATTCCGGCAGGTAGCGCCCCGCCTGCCGCATCATCCACACCGGCACGCGCGAAAGCGTTTCCCCCCGGCACGCTCGCAGAAGCAGCTCTTTGCGATTCATCGTCCGGCGGTCCACTGGTGTCGCGGTATTGATCGCATCATTAGATTGGGCTGGCCTACAGCGTCCGCCCTGAGGATAGCAAATCCACAGACTCCCTGCTCTGGCCGGACGTCCAGTATGAATCGTCGTACCCCCACTATGTAAGTGCTTGTTCCCGTGGGCTATACTCAGGGGTAAGGCTCCCTTCCGATTTCGGGAATGCACTAGCTCGGGAGAGCGGCCGATCTTCGGGGCTTACCCCCGGTACCTGACTCAATGGGACACCTCTATTTCATACTGACGGTCGCAGCCTACGCACTGAGCCTGGGCTGTTACGTTGCTTTTCTCAACACCGGAAAGCCTCTGGCTGGCAGGTGCGCCTCCCTCCTGTTGGCCCTCGGCTTGCTAGCCCATTATTTCGCACTGCTGGAACGCTCTCGCGGTTCGCACACCGTCCCATATCACGATTTATACGGCTCCATGTCTCTCTTCGGCTGGCTGCTGGCGCTCACCTATCTCGGTTTGGAGTTTTATCATCAACAGCGTTCCGTCGGCGCCTTCGCGGTACCGTTTATCCTGGCTTTTTTCCTGGCCGCCAATCTCGCGCCCACTGATCGCCTCACTCCCACGGTCGCACACGGCGTCGTCTTCGCTCTGCACGTCACGCTCAGCATCCTCGCATACGCCGCCTTCGCATTATCTTTTGTGCTCAGTCTCGTCTACCTCAGCGAAGAACGCCTGCTGCGCAGCCGCAAACTCAGCAACGTAGTCTGGCGCCTGCCCTCGCTCGAACTCCTCGAGCGCATGAGCCATTCGAGCGTCCTCGTAGGCGTCGTCTCCATCGCTATCGGCACCGTCCTCGGCTTCATCTGGGTAGATCGCCTCACCGGCCAATATTGGTTCTACGATCCGAAGTACGTAATTACTCTGGTCGTACTTTTTCTCTACTTGCTGTATTTTCAGTTGGCGCGCACCACCGCATGGCGAGGAGCCCGCGCCTCCAAGCTTTGCGTCTTTAACTTTTTCGTGGTGGTGATGAGTTTTACGGTCGTCAATCTGTACCTGTCGCACAGTCACAGATATTTCTAGGTCGTTCGAGCCTGCACTCACAGTTCTTGGGGTTTTAGGGAGATGTAGCGAGCCTGATGGAAATTGTTCTCGTCGGATTAAACCATCGCACCGCTCCGGTAGAGGTGCGCGAACGCGTCTCTTTCACCGCCGATCAGGCCCGTCGCGCCGCCGCTGAGCTGCGTTCCCGCGGCATCCTGGAAGAAACACTCGTCCTCTCCACCTGCAATCGCAGCGAAGTCTATGGCGTCCCGCCGGAGACTTCTCACGAATGCGCCGCCGGTCTCTCTTCTTTTCTCAGCGAATTTCACGAAGTTCGCCCTGATCTGCTGGGCGGTTCGCTCTATCACCACTACGATCGCCACGCCGTCCGCCATTTGTTCCGGGTCTCTGCGGGCCTCGATTCCATGCTTCTCGGTGAAGCGGAAATTCTAGGCCAGGTGCGTGAAGCCTACCGCTTCGCGCACGAACAGGGAGCCACCGGTCCAGTGCTCAATCGGATGTTCCAGGCTGCGCTCGAAGTAGGGAAGCGCGTTCGCTCCGAAACCGAACTCGGGACCCGGCCCATGTCTGTCGCTTCCGCAGGCGTAAAGCTGGCCGAAAAAATCTTCGGCAAACTCGTTGAGCGCACGGCCTTGGTTCTGGGCGCCGGAACCATCAGTGAACAGGTCATGGCGCAGTTGCGTGATCGCGGTATCGCCAAGCTTTTGATCATGAATCGCTCGCGCGAACGCGCTGACGCGCTCGCTGCCGAATATCGCGGCACCGTCTTGCCCTGGGGTGAGTGGGATGCCGCCCTGCAATCTCCCGACATGATTGTCTCCTCCGTCGCCGCGGAAGAACCGGTCCTCGAACGCGCCATTCTCGAACGCGCCATGTCCGTGCGTGGTAACCGCGCCCTGTTCCTGATGGACCTCGGTTTGCCCCGCAACATCGCTCCCGCCGCTGCCGAACTTTACAACGTCTATCTCTACAATCTTGACGACCTCGGAGGTATCGTGCAGCAAAGCCGCGCGGTGCGCGAAAGCGAAGTCCCGCGCGCCGAAGTGATTGTCGAAGAACACGTCGGTAAAT
>JBBRPU010000228.1:0-5841 GCA_038227545.1 Candidatus Acidiferrales bacterium | reverse complement strand
TCGGCCCGGAAGAGCGCGCCTACTTACCCAACGTCGGCGTGGACCATCTGGAAGTTTCCCGCGCCGAAAATTTTCTGCATCAGGAGGTCACCACCATCTCCGGCCAGATTGCCAACGGCGGGGCGCGACCGCTGGCCAGCGTGGAGCTCTCCCTCGAATTTTACGACCAAGCCAACCAGACCACGCAACGGGAAGTACGCACGCTCTTCGGTGCGCCGGCTCCACCGATTCCTCCTGGCGATCATCGCGAATTCGAGGTTTCCTTCGAGCACATTTCCGCCATGTGGGATATGCGGCCACCGGTTGTCAAAATGAACGCTATCCAGTTTTCCTCTCGCAAATAAATATCTAAATAATTACGTTGTTCATTTATACTCGGCGTGTGAAATTGGCCGCCGAGCTGGAAGCCAGCATTCGCGAGTTTGCCGCCGCTGGCACGGCCGAACTCTGTGAAAACGGTGGCCGCCTCGCGCCGCTGTCCAAACTCTCCTGGGAAGTCCGCGGTGAAGGCGACAAGCCGTTGCTGCACATCTGGTCCGACGAATACAACCTCACTCGCCGCGTGATCGCGATCACTGATCATTCCGACGCACGCCTGGTTCTCGCGGTGGAGCGATTCGGCCGCGCGCGTCCTGATCGCCTGGAATTTGTGCGCACCGATTTTGAGCGGCCCGCGCGAGAACTGGCGCGTGAAGAATTCTGCGCTCGCCTGAAGCCCACGTTGGCCGCTCAGTTTCCCGATGAAACACTGGAATCCATCAGCTCCAGCGCCGATCTCGAGCATTCTCTTTCCGGCAATTACGTTCGCGGCGTGCTGAAGCGGGGCTCGTCGCACACCGCGTTTCTTGCTGTTCCCGATGGCGAGTCACAAGATACCGTAAACAACAGCCTGACCTTCGGGTTGCTATGGCTGGAGCGGCTGCGAAATTCCAGTCTGCGTGGCACCACCGGCGCGCTGCGCATTATCGTTCCAAAAAATTCCTGCGGCATTGTCGCGCATCGCCTGGCGTTCCTCGCGAATCGCTCTGAGATCGAGCTGTACGAGCATGATGCTTCACGCGAAGTCCTCGAAAAACTAGATCCCCGCCTTGCCGGGAATTTGAATACCTGGCTCATCCCGCATCGCGAGTGCGAAGCCCTGCTGTCGCAGGCGCGCGCCGCCATAGCGCCCCTCGTCGCGCTTGATCCTCACGCTATCGCTGTTCATCCTGTAGTGGCTTCTCGCGAAGTTTTTCTGCGTTATCGTGGTTTGCCCATCGCGCGCTGGGACGATGGCAAAGTTTTCTTCGGGCGCCATGACTTGCGCGAAGAATTAACTTCCGCGACGCGCCCCGCGTTCGAACGCATGCTGCTCGACTTGCACAACCATCGCCATCCGCTCGCTACCGACACGCGCCACGCGCTGTATCGCGCGCAGTCGGAGCGCTGGCTAGAAGCCATCGTGCGCCAGGACGTCACGCGCATTGACGCGGTACTCGATTCGCGTTTTGTCTATACGCAGGTTTTCGCGGGCAGCGGCGCGGAGCACGGCATCATGGACGTGCTCACCATAACGCGCGCGGGCCGCCTGGCCATCCTGGAGTTGAAAGCCAGCGAGCACATTCATTTACCTGTGCAAGCTGCCGATTATTGGTTGCGTGTGCGGCGCCATCTGGAGCTCGGCGAATTTCGCGGCTACGGATATTTTCCGGGCGTCGAAATACAGTGCGCACCGCCGCTGGTCTATCTCGTCGCTCCGGCGTTGCGTTTTCATCCGGTCACCGGAAATTTGCTGCGGCATCTCTCCCGCGATATTGAGGTGGTCCGTGTCGGCCTTACAGAAAACTGGCGCCGCGGCATCCGCGTAGTCGCCCGCCAGTAGCGAACTCCAGAGCCGCGTTGGTGCCAAGGGGAAGTACAAAGTGTTGAAGGAAAGCGCGCCAAAGTTGGCCGTAAAGGGAGAGAAGCAACTAAAGCGTTGAGCTTTAGCTGCTTCCCGGGGTGTGTCCTCGAAGTGGTATTGGTAATTTAGATGTACGGCGGCGTAAAAGGTTTCACGGCCTACCTAAATTATTTCGCCTCTGATTGTTAAAAATTGTTAACCCGAAAACTTCTAATAAAACAGGTACTTACGCCAGCGATCATCACGATGTCCGATTAATCGCATCAATTGTCTGGATGTATGCAGCGTAAACGGACGCGGTTTGCGCGCCAGCTTGATCCCCGCTTCCTCGGGAGTGCGGTCACCTTTGCTGTTATTGCAGCGATAGCAGCAGGCCACCAGATTTTCCCAGGAAGACCGCCCGCCCCGCGAGCGCGGCACTACGTGGTCGAGCGTCAGCTCCGAACTGGGAAAAATTCGTCCGCAAAACTGGCAGGTGTTGCGGTCGCGCAGCAGAATATTTTTCCGCGAGAGCGCCCGGCTCTGCTGCGGTATATGCCGGTAAGCAAGCAGCCGGATCACCGAAGGCACCCGGTGGGTATGCGCGGCAGAATGTACTTCCGCGTTGTGCAGCTCTTCCGCTTGGGCCACGCCTTTCAGCATCAGCACCATCGCGCGCCGCACCGCCGTCACGTTGATGGGCTCGTACGTGGCGTTCAGCACCAGCACAGGCTCCTGCATCAACGCCATGCGGCGGGCCGTTATCGGAGATGGGATTCTACTGCCGGCGGGACCTTCGGAGCCGGGCACAGCCGCTCCAGCCGCTTCGGGGGTGTGGCGCCCCCGGGAATCGACCGCTGTAAGCCGTCGTGCGCTCATCGCGCTTCCCTCGGGATCTCTTGCTGAACCAGCCTGATACTAAGACAAAGATGTTACAGCATGATGTTACTGAAGGTGAGCCGCAGGGTTTCGCAGCCTGGCTCGAGCCACCGTCACCCCCACCACCGACCTGGCCCCGGCATCGCGCAACGTCTTCGCGCACGAGTCCAGTGTCGCTCCAGTAGTCATTACATCATCTAGCAGTAAGACGCGTAAATTGTCAATCTGGCTGCCTGGACGTGTGGCAAAAGCGCCACGAACCGACTCCCAGCGCTCTTCCATAGAAAGGATGTGCTTATCCGGACGCGGCCGGATCCTGGTCAAAAGCACGGATTTGTACGGTAGTCCCAGCCGTTTGGCTAGCGGCTTGGCAATCAGCGCCGCCTGGTTGTAGCCCCGCTCGCGTTCGCGCTGGCGGTGCAGCGGGACCGGGACTACCACGTCGGCTTCGAACTGCGGTCCGCCTGCGGCTACAACGTCGGCAAGCAACCGCGCGAATAGGCCGCCCAAAGGGTCAATATTCTCAAACTTCAGCAGCAGAATTGCGCGCACCATCGCGCCTTCATAAAACGACCAACTCCTCTGGCGGTCAAACGCGTACGTGCGGTCTTTCACATTGACACACAGCCGGCAAATAAAAGTGCCTTCATCTACAGCTGTGGCCGGTTCCACTGGCATACCGCACACGTCGCAAACGCGCCCGCCGATCGGTTGAAAGGAATCCAGGCATGCGTTGCAAATGGGAACTCGCGTTGGCGCGGTGAGCAGTTGTTCGCAGATGCGACATTCGGCGGGAAACGCGACGCTCAGAAGCGCCGCGCGAACGTTTGCGAGCCAGCCGCCAGAGTTCAGACGCTTGCTCAACGGTTGCACAGGCGCGACTTCGGCACTTCTCATCGCCGCAGTATACCCGCGTGCGATGGCGGTTAGTTAGTCTTTAGTTATAGATAACTTGGGTAAACAACGCGGGGATGCGAAGGCTCCTACAGCAGCCCCTGTTCCATTTTTTCCTGGCAACTGATGCAATGCTTGGCCCACGGCACCGCTTCCAGCCGTTTCTGCTGCATTTCGTCCTGACAATTCGCGCACACCCCGTATTCATCCGCCTGGATGCGCCGCAACGCCGCGTCAATCATGTTCAAGATGGTGCGGTCGGTGTTGGTCATGCCAAAGAGGAATTCCTTGGTGTAGGAATTCGCCGCCTTGTCCGCCAGATCCACGGTCTGATCGTCGTCAGCCGTGCGGCCCTCTTCCTGCGTGCGCGCGATGGTCTTCATCAGCTCTTCGCGCCGCGTGGATAATTTCTTTTTGTAATACTCTAATCTTTTCTTGTCCATATAGAGTCCCACCCTCACAGTTGGTTATCGAGGGCATCTAAAAACTCCGTAGTGTAGGCCGAGTATCCAACAGTGTCAAGGCAACGGCTTATAACCGTGTGCCTATTTTTGACAGAAACACACTGTAGTGGCTACGCCGAACGGAAAGCCCGTGCGAGCGATGTTAGATTCTGCAAGCTTGCATTAAGGTACAAGCGGCAGGATCAGCGCGGAAGCATGCTCGCGATCGTGATACACGACGTTGGCGGCTTTAACCATGCGCGTCGCGCTTGCTTGCACTTCGCCAGTGTTCAGATTGCGATCGAAGCGGGGGAAATTACTGCTGGAAACTTCCAGGCGCAATTTATGCCCTGCCAAAAAGACGTTGCTGGTGGCCCACAGGTCTACCACCACATGCTGCGGCTCTCCCGCTTTCATCATTTCCTGATGTTCTTTCGATTTACGGTAACGCATACGCAAAATTCCGGCGGTAAGTTCTTGTGCGAAGCCGCTGGGACTGACGTCCACTAATTTTCCGGTGAAATCTGTATCCACCGCCGAGCTGCTGACCCACAGATCCAGCGAAACCGGCCCGGTTACTTCGGTGTCCTTGGTGAATGCGGGCGTTGAGTAAATCAACACATCGTTTCGCGATTCCAGCGAGCTTTGATCTTCAGGTCCGAGCCCGGTGGGCAACGCTCCGCAGCATAGCGACCCGCCGATGGTGGGCACGGGGTTCACAGGATCATAGTCATAACGATCCGGCTTCTCCGCGCCTGGTGCGGCGGCGCTCAGAGTTCCATCTCCGTTCGAGCCATTCGCGGCTCCCGCGCTGTGCAGGTAGTAAGCAGTTTTTTTTGCGCGCACCAGCGGCCAGTCATCCTCATCGCGCCACTCATTTTTTCCCATCACAAAAATGCGCACGGGCTTTTCATTCTCCACGCCATTGGCTTCGCCTTTCAGCAAATGGTCGTACCAGCGGAGTACCGCCGCGTCGAAATCGAATGGCGCCTTCTCTCCAAAGTCCACGCCCCCAACTTTGCGAAGCTCCGGACCGCCAGCGTGCCCGCCGATGTAAATCAACATTCGCTGGCCTTTACGCGCGGCCTCCGAACCACCCTTCGATTTCAACAGCTCATAATTTCGCAGCGTCCCGCCCAGAAAAATGTCATACCAGGCCCCCAGCCCAAACACCGGCACCTGAATCTGCCCGTAATGCTCCTCGATCGAAATCGCCTTCCAGTAGTCGTCATAATCCGGATGCGCCAGCCAATCTGTGAAATACGGCGCCACCCCCGTCGAGGAAACATTTTCCAGCACCGGGTAAGAGGTAAGCGGAAGTTTTGCTGTCCACTCCGTCGCTTTTCCTTTTCCTTCGAAGCGCCGCCGCAAGGTGTTCTCCGCCAGGCCGGTGGTCCACGATTCGCCAAACCATTGTTCGAAAGCTCCGCCCTGATACGTCCACCCTTCGTGATAATTCGAAGCCGTCACATTGGGGCTGATTCCAGCGAGGTGGGGAGGATGCGCAATCGCCGCAAGATATTGCGTCGCGCCCACGTACGAGCCGCCAAACATTCCCACTTTGCCATTGGCATAAGGCAGCGCGGCGGCCCACTCCACGGTGTCATAACCATCCTGCGATTCATTTTTGAACGGATACCACTCGCCCTGCGATTCGTATCTTCCGCGCACGTCCTGCGCCACCACCACGTAGCCGCGCGCCGCGGCTCGCAATCCAAAACCCATTTCGCCCGTCTTATCGTAGGGCGTGCGTACCAGCAGCAC
>JBBRPU010000227.1:0-5896 GCA_038227545.1 Candidatus Acidiferrales bacterium | reverse complement strand
GCATTGTAGACTGCAAAATGGTCTGGGAACTAAAACAATAACGGCGCACCAGGAGGTGCGCCGCAGCTTCACGAGGATTGACGCGACTTATTTTGCAGCGAAATAGTCGGAATTGACGGGAGTGAAGCTCTGCCACTTTTCTGGCAGATCCTCTAGCGCGAAGATGGCGGTCACCGGGCAAACCGGGACACATGCGCCGCAGTCAATGCATTCCACGGGATTGATATAAAGTTGAGGTACGCCTTCGAAGCCGGGTTCGTCCTTGCGCGGGTGGATGCAATCCACGGGGCAAACGTCCACGCACGCGGTATCCTTGGTGCCGGTGCACGGTTCGGCGATTACATAAGCCATTCAAAATCTCCTTTGTAGCGAAAGCCGGGCGAGCTGCGCGGGCGTCCAACAATAAGGATACAGTAGCGACGCTAGGCGAAGACGCACACTCATTGTACGTTAACGCGATTCAGATTCTCAACATGCGATGGGGCGGCTAAAATGACGAAGTACTGGAAAATCATGATCAGACGAACGGCGAGTGCGGCGATTTTGTTGTGTTTCAGCATGGCGGCATTGGCGATGGCGCAGGCGCCCGCAAGCGCACCAGCGCAACCGGAGCTCAAGATAATTGATGCGCAGGGCTACCAGGAATTGCTGGAGCAGTATCGCGGCAAGCCGCTGCTGGTCACTTTCTGGGCCACGTGGTGCGAGCCCTGTCGCGATGAGTACCCCATGCTCAATCAGTTGGCCAAGGAATATGCCCCGAAAGGGCTGCATGTGGTGGGCGTCAACCTGGATGACGACGGCGATAAAATCTTGATGCGCCGATTTATGGCGCGCTACAAGCCGATATTTCCGAACCTCCGCAAGAAAAAGGGCGGCGAGTCCGAATTTGTGCAGGCGGTGATGCCGGGGTGGAATGGCGCGATCCCTGCATCATTTTTTTATGCCAAAGACGGTCGGCAGATCGGCCACCTGCTGGGTGAAAATACTCGCGACACTTATGAGGCGGCCATCCGCATGGTGTTGAGCTCTGGCGCGGCTGCCGCCGACGCGAAGTAGGTGCGGATTGACGTCTTTCTCACAAACTTTTCCCCTGGCAACTCATCCAAATTTCTGGAGACCATTTTCATGCTGGATATGCAGGGCAACAAAATAACTTTTTTTGGCCACAGCACGTTTTCGCTGACCACGCGCAGCGGGCAAGTGGCGCTGCTCGATTCCTGGGTGGTGAGCAATCCGAAGTGCCCGGACAAATTGAAGGAAATGCCGAGGCTGGATGCCATATTCCTTACCCACGCGCACGGGGATCACTTTGGCGACCTGCTGGCGCTGGCCAAAGAACACAAACCAGTGATTGTGGCAATATTTGAAACCGCCGACTGGATCGGGTCGAAGGGTTTCGAGAAGCAGGTGAAAGCGATGGGCAAAGGGGGCACCGTGCGCACCGGCGAATTTGAAGCCACCATGAGCCACGCTTTTCATTCCAATTCCATCGAGGAAAATGGCCGGTACATTTACGCCGGGGAACCGGCTTCGTTCATCGTTCGCATGCCCGGCGGCCTGACTATATTTCACGCGGGCGACACCGCCGTGTTTGGGGACATGAGGCTGATCGGCGAATTGTACAAGCCGGACATCGCGTGCCTGCCGATTGGCGACAACTTCACCATGGGGCCGCGCGAAGCGGCGCACGCGATTCGACTGCTAGGCGTGAAGCACGTCATACCCATGCACTATGGGACGTTTCCGGTGCTTACCGGTACGCCGGAACAATTGCGCGAAGAAAGCAAAGACATCGCCGGGTTGGAAATTCACGCGCTGGCGCCTGGAGAAAGTTTGTGAAGCTGCCGAAGAATCTGCGCAGTGGATTCCTGCAGGAAGACGTGGAGGATTATCTCTACGAGCTGTTACCGGCACGCGACAAGGTCGTCACCGAGATGGAAAATTATGCCGCCGAACATGAAGTGCCTATCATCGGACCGGCGGTGGCCCGGATGCTGGCGTTGCTGGTGCAGATTTCCGGCGCCAAGAGAATTTTCGAGTTGGGCTCGGCGATCGGCTATTCGACCATCTGGCTGGCCCGGGCCGCGGGGCCGCAGGCGGACATCACCTATACCGACAGCGATCCAAAAAATGCCCAGCGCGCTTCGGAATATTTCAAACGCGCGGGCGTGGCCTCACGGATCCATGTGCAGACCGGCGACGCTTTGGCGGTCTTAAAAAAAACGCCCGGTAAATTCGATTTGATCTTCAACGACGTCTTCAAGCGCCAGTATCCGCAAGCGGCTCGCATGGCGCTGCCGCGATTACGTCGCGGCGGACTATTTATCACCGACAATACTCTGTGGTCTGGAAGGGCGGCGCGAAAAGCCGCCGCCGGAGACGAGAATACTCTCGGAGTGCAGGAATTGAACCGCATGGTTCATGAGTCGAAAGAATTATTTTCGGTCTTGATACCGTTGCGCGATGGCGTTACGGTTTGCAGGAAACTCTAAATTCACCGCCTCAAATGAACGGTTAACGTCCACGCAGGAAATTGCGCGCGAAGAACGCCACGTTGGCAGGGCGCTCCGCCAGCCGGCGCATGAAGTACGGAAACCAGTCCACACCATAGGGAATGTAGATGCGCAAGCGATAGCCGTCTTTCACCAGGCGGCGCTGCAAATCGGTGCGCACGCCGTAAAGCATCTGAAATTCAAAATCATTTTTGGAGATATTGCTGGCGGCGGCGAAACGGATGGTCGCGGCAATCATGGCGGGGTCATGCGTAGCGATGCCGTGGTACACGCCACTGGGCAGCAGTTGTCGCATGAGCTGCACGTAGCTGCCGTCCACATCTTGTTTCTTGGGATAGGCGACTTCGGGTGGTTCCTTGTACGCGCCCTTGCAAAGGCGAATGCGGCATCCGTAGGCCAGCAGGTCGGTAACGTCCGCGGCGCTGCGATACAGATAGGATTGAATCACCGTGCCCACCGCGGAATTTTGCGAGCGCACGCGTTTGACCAGCTCTACGGTGCGCTGCGTGTACACCGAGCCTTCCATGTCCACGCGCAGGAAGTTTTCATAGCGGGCTGCGCGCTCCGCGAGTGAGAGCAGCAACCCTTCGCAGAATTCCACGCTGAGATCGAGACCCAGCTGCGTGAGCTTGCAGGAAACGTTGGCGTGAAGATTTTCCGCGGCAATGCGTTCGAATATTTCCAGGTAAGCGTCGCGGGCCCGATGGGCGTCGGCGGTGGAGGAAACATTTTCACCCAGGTAATCGAGGCTCACCATCATGCCGTGGTTATTGCAATCGCGCGCAGCGGCTATAGCTTCGTCGAGCGTTTCACCGGGAACAAAGCGATGGGCCATGCTGCGCGTGCGTTGATTGGTGGTGACCCAATGCGCAAACGATTTGCTTTCGGAAAGTTTCAGGAGGGCGGCACGCAGCATGCGACGTAATTATGGCAGCGCCCTAACGCGGAAACCAGTACAAGGTGGTTACTTGTGTTCCTCGAGGAACTTCTCGGCGTCTATGGAAGCCATGCAACCGGAGCCCGCGGCGGTGATCGCCTGGCGGTAGCGGTGATCCTGCACGTCGCCCGCGACAAAAACTCCCGGGATGCTGGTCTTGCTGCCATTGGTGGCCAGCAGATATCCGTTGGCATCGGTTTCGATCTTGCCGCGAAAAACGGCAGTGTTGGGATCGTGTCCGATGGCCACGAAAACTCCGTGGACGGGTATCTCGCGAATTTCGTTGGTGTCCGGATGGCGCAGGCGAATACCATTCACGCCTTTTTCATCGGACAGGATTTTTTCCACTATCGCGGGGGTGACAAACTCGATCTTTTCGTTGGCGCGCGCGCGGTCAATCATGATTTTCGAGGCGCGAAATTCGCTGCGCCGGTGGATCAGGTACAGGCGCGAAGCGTAGCGCGTCAAAAAATTTGCCTCTTCCATGGCGGAATCGCCGCCACCGACCACGGCTATGGCTTTGCCGCGAAAAAAGAATCCGTCGCAGGTGGCGCAGGTAGAAACTCCACTGCCCAGCAAGGGCCGCTCTTCCGGCAAGCCCAGCAGACGGGCGGAAGCGCCCGCCGCCACGATCAGTGTCTTGGCTTCATAAGAATCGTTCCCGGCGGTGATCTTAAAGGGCCGCTGCGAAAGATCCACATCTGTGACAATGCCGGCGTTGAATTCCGCGCCGAATCGCTGCGCCTGCTTGCGCATATTTTCGATGAGCTCGTGGCCGAGAATGCCGTCGGGAAAGCCCGGGAAATTCTCGACCATGGTGGTTAAGGTAAGCTGGCCGCCGGGCTCGTGGCCGTCGATCACCAAAGGCTTCAGATTGGCGCGCGCGGCGTAGATGGCGGCCGTAAGGCCGGCGCAGCCGCTGCCGATAATGACCACGTTGTGCATGGTGTTGCTCCCAGTATTTGATTCTCGCAGGCACCCTGCGGATACAATGGCGAAAACAGTGGCCTAATTGTACCTGAGCGAGGCGGTTGCGGGTGGCCAGAGCCAAATTGGAGACGGCGTTGGGTTTACCGATATTGAGGGCGTTCCCGGCGCGCTTTTATAATTAAATTAGAATGCGCAGGTTACGGAGGAAATGAATGGATCCACGATTTCCGGTGGGCAAGATGGAAATGCCCAAAGAAATTACGCAGAAGACGCGGCAGCAGGCCATAGAATCCATCGCGGCTGCGCCGAAACATTTTCGTGAGGCGGTACGCGGCCTAAACGATGCGCAACTGGATACTCCTTACCGGGACGGGGGATGGACGGTAAGGCAAGTGGTGCACCACATACCCGACAGTCACATGAATGCGTACGTCCGCCTGAAACTGGCGATGACCGAAGACAATCCGACCATCCGGCCGTACGAGGAGGCCAGATGGGCGAAGCTGAGCGACGCGTCCGGACCGATCGAGCCCTCGCAAAACCTGCTGGACGCGCTGCACCAGCGCTGGGATTTGCTGTGGCGCACGCTGAAGCCGGAAGATTTTTCGCGCAAACTGGTGCACCCGGAGCAGGGTGAACGCACCATAGACTGGCTCCTTTTTGTCTATGAGTGGCACGGCCGGCACCACGCCGCGCACATCACCGAGCTGCGCAAACAAAAAGGCTGGTAGCGCGGTGGCGAAGCCGCCTGCCGCTCGTGTACGATATTTATGTGCACGTGGGGAGAAAATAAATCATGAGCAGAGCCGCAGGAACGTACGCGATTTTTGAAACTTCGCAGGGCAACATTGTGATTCGTTTGCTGGAAAAAGAAGCGCCCAAGACGGTGGAAAATTTCATCGGGCTCGCAGAAGGCACCAAGGAGTTCACCAACGAGAAAACCGGCAAGAAGGAAAAGCGCAACTTCTACGACGGCCTCAGCTTTCATCGCGTGATTCCGCAATTCATGATTCAGGGCGGGTGCCCGGAAGGAAGCGGGCGCGGCGGGCCGGGGTACAAATTCGCGGACGAGTTTCATCCATCTCTGAATCATTCCAAGACCGGCAAATTGTCCATGGCCAACTCCGGGCCGGGAACGAACGGCAGCCAGTTTTTCATCACCGTGGCGGCAACACCGTGGCTCGACAACAAGCACACTATCTTCGGCGAAGTCGTGGAAGGCCAGGATGTCGCGGACAAAATTTCCAACGCGCCGCGGGACAGCGGCGATCGGCCACGCACTCCCATCACGCTCAACAAAGTGCGCATCGAGCGCGTCGCGGCGTAAAGAGCTGCGCTAAAACGTTGCTCGCCAAACCGGGGCACTCACAAATCTCAGAGCAACTTCGCGCCAGAGCGTTCAAGCTGCCTGCTGATCCCCCATGCTGACTCCCGACCGACTCCTGCGCATGTTCGTCGAAATAATTTTCGTGCTGCTAGGGCTGCTGGTGGTGTGGCTGGGGCTGACCGGACACAT
>JBBRPU010000226.1:0-5908 GCA_038227545.1 Candidatus Acidiferrales bacterium | reverse complement strand
TCCCCGGCTGCTGCGCAGGATGCCGCCTTTTCCCCCGAACCGTTCGACGCGAATTTTCAGGCGGCATTTGAGCAAGCGCTGGAAGAGCTGACCAATCGCGTTTTCAAACAACTGCGCAAGGCCAATGGGCATTTTCCAGAAGTGGCGAAAGCGAAAGCCCTGGAGGTGCTCAGTGCGGAAGACGACGTTCTCAAAAGATTTCACACGGCGTTGAGCAATCCGTTACACGCGGTGCGCACGCGCATCCACGGCGACTATCACCTCGGCCAGGTGCTCTACACCGGATCGGACTTCGTGATCATAGATTTCGAAGGGGAGCCGGCGCGCCCGATGTCGCAGCGACGGTTGAAGCGCTCACCGCTCCAGGATGTGGCGGGAATGCTGCGCTCGTTTCATTACGCCGCCTATGCGCCGCTACTGACGGCCACCGGCACAGTTCAGATCCACGACGGAAACCGAGAAAAGTTGTACGCCTGGGCGGAAGTCTGGGCGAGTTGGGTCAGCAATCATTTCCTGGCAGAGTATTTGAACGTCGCAAGCGGCGCGGCATTTTTGCCGCCCTCTCGCGCAGAAATCATGGCCCTGCTGCAACTGCAACTGCTCGAAAAAGCCGTCTATGAACTAGGCTACGAACTGAATAATCGTCCGGACTGGGTGGCCATCCCCCTGGAAGGAATTTCAAAAACCTTGGCGGCATCCATTTCCTGATTCGAGGAGCACAGCATGAAGCCCATGAAGAGAGCAGTGAATCCTAAAAACAAAATTGCGCCAAAGCCGTCGCGTCGCAAAAAACCGCAGGACGAAGCGCCCGGTCCTGACGAGCGCCGGCCGGAAGTGAAGGCGGACGAAATCTACGGCGACACTAAAATCCCCGAGCGCAGCCGCAAAAGATAAGCTTTGAATTTGTGGTTTGCGAGACGGCACGATTTACTTTGCGAGTAGTCTATTCATCCTCGCGGTTAAACCTTTGGCATCGAACGGGGCGCGCACCTTGGCGTCATTGTCGAAATAAACAAAAACATCGCGTGCCGGCCGCTTGGGGCCCGCTTCGTTGCTTGCCCGTTCGGCGTCCTCCGGCTCTTTTCCCCTCAACCAGTCATGTACGCGTACGGACCATTGATCGAGAGATTCGTCATCGTAGCCGCTCGCGTATAAAACTTCCGAGCCATGCAGGCGGCAATACATAAAATCTGAAGTGAGATCCATCAGGCGCGGCCATTCCACCGTATCGGCGCAAACCAGCGCGACATCGTACTTGCGCAGCAGATTTATGAATTCCGGGGTGGCGAAGCTGGCATGACGAATTTCCATGGCGTGACGCATGGGCCGCTTGGCGCCGGGTGTCAGCGCCTCGCGGCCGGACATCCACTTATCGTGCCGGCGCGCCGCGGCCGCGGCCTCTTCGGTGTCGTGCGGCAACAACTTAAAAAAGCCCTCGAGTATTTCAGGCTTGAATTGAAAGTTCGGCGGCAATTGCCAGAGAATGGGCCCGAGCTTTGCGCCCAGATTAAAAATTCCCGACGCCAGAAAATTCGATACCGGAGCGTCAACATCTTTCAGACGCCGCATGTGGGTGATGAAGCGCGGAGCTTTCACGGAAAAAACAAAATCGTCGGGAGTCTCGGCCGCCCAGCGTTCGAAACTGGTGGGGCGCTGCAGGGAATAAAAGGTACCGTTGATTTCGATGGAGTTGAAAGTTTTGGAAGCGTATTCGAGCTCGCGTTTTTGACTTAAATCTTCGGGATAAAACACGCCGCGCCAGGGCTTATAGGTCCAGCCAGAAATGCCGATGCGCACTTTTCCCGGGGAGGCCATGGGGAAACAGTGTAATGCGCCATTACTCCAAAGTGCGTGCGATTTCTTACGGTTTGCATTGAGGCGGGCAAAATCTTGAAGCATTGGGCAATGCGAAATCCGGATGCGAGAAATTTCAACAGGGCTGCTCTTTTAAAAAGTAAAGGCTATTGACAGGAACGGGAAAATTCCACAGAATGCGGCACAGGCGAACAAAAAGCGAAAGTATATTGATCCTCATTCACCATGCGCTCACCTCTTGCGGCTCTCCGTGCTCACGTCGAACTATCTTTAGCCGGTCGCATTGTGTCGCCCTTCGGCTACCGCGACCGCAAAAGCGTGGAGACGGTCCGCACCGGCATCCCGGAGATAGATTCTCTGGCGGGAGGTTTCCCGCGCGGAGCGCTTACTGAAGTTTTTGGCCCGCCGTGCTCCGGGCGCACCACCGTGCTGCTTTCCGCGTTGGCGGCCCGCACCGCCGATGCGGAAGTGTGCGCGCTGATTGATGCGCGGGATTCGTTCGATCCTCGCAGCGCCGCAGCCGCCGGCGTGGAACTGCAGCAATTATTGTGGGTGCGTTGCCGCGGGCTGGAGCAGTCTTTACGCGCCGCTGATCTGGTGATTCAAGGCGGCGGCTTTGGATTCATTGCGCTGGACCTGAGCGATATTGCGCCGGAGACAGTGCGGCATGTGCCGCTGAATGCGTGGTTTCGTTTTCGGCGCGCGGTGGAAGACACCTCCACGGTGCTGCTGTTGCTGGAGCAAGAATCCAACGCCAAAACATGCGCTTCGCTGGTTTTGCAGATGAAGGGCCAGGCGGCGCGCTGGTCAGAGACCGCGAGCTGGGCTGCTGCCGGCGGCGGCGCGGGGATTTCGCCGCGTATTTCTCACGTGTGTTTGCCGCACGCCCGTCTGCTGGAGGGCGCGGACGTGCAAGCGGAAATTATGCATACGCGCATGCAATCCATCAATGTTCCGCGGACGCGGGCGGCGCCGGTTTCCATTGCCGCAGGCCGTTCCACAGAGCTGCGATTCGCTGAAGGTGAAGGTGATCTGGGCGATCACCGCGGCGGCAGCGCTACGGCGCAAAGTTTCACGGCGCAATCCATCTGGAGCTATCTGCACGCGCTGCCTATGGAAGCAAAACTTAAATAGAGGGTAAGCGCAAATTATTTTGCGGAATTTTATTTTTAACTCGAGGCATTTAAATAATTTAGTGAGTTCGATCCTTCATGTCTTTTGCCGCCATTCATATTCCCGATTTTATTGTGCAAGCCGTCGTGCGGGGAGAGCTGTCGCTACGCGACCGCGCCGTGGCCATTGTGGAGGGCGCGCAGCCATTGTGGAGCGTGGTGGCCACCACCTCGCGCGCTTTACAACTGGGAATCGAGCTGGGCATGGCCAAATCGCAAGCCGCGCAAATTACCGCCGTGGAAATTCGTCATCGCTCTGCCGCGCAGGAAAAAGCGGCGCATGAAGCGATGTTGGACCTGGGCTGGTCCATTTCGCCACGCGTGGAAGATACCGCGCCCGACACCATCGTTGTAGATATCGCCGGGCTGGGCGGACTTTTTGGGCCGGATGAAAAAATCGCACAGGAGCTTGCCGATCGCGGCTCGAAACTTGGTTTGCGCGCACGCATCGCGGTAGCGGAGAGCGTTGAAGTGGCCATCCTGGCGGCGCGCGGTTTTTCTGGCATTACGTTAATCGCGCCGGGAGAAGAAGCGCAACGATTAAGCGGATTACCGGTGCACACGCTTCTGCCCTCGCTGGAAATTATGGAAATATTGCAGCGCTGGGGCGTAAAAACTTGCGGCCAACTGGCGGCTCTGCCGGTCATCCAGCTTTCCGAGCGCCTGGGGCAGGAAGGCGTGCGTTTGCATACGCTCGCGCGCGGCGCATTTGTTCGTTCGCTGGTGCTCGCGAAACCTTCCACTTATTTCCAGGAAGAAATGGAGCTGGATGATTCCGTCGAGGAACTGGAATCGCTCAGTTTTCTGCTGGGACGCCTGCTGGACCAGCTTTGCGAACGGTTGGCGGCGCGCTCGCTCTCGGCGCGCGCCATTCGCATGGAATTCGATCTGGAACGCTCTTTCGAAAAAGATTTGCAGCAGTCCGCGCATGCTCACCAGCAGAAATTGATTCCGCGCAAATATGAAAAAGTTTTGACCCTGCCCGTGCCCATGCGCGATTCCAAATTGCTTTTGAAACTGGTGCGCTTGCGGTTGCAGTCCGATCCGCCGCCGGCGGCCATTATCAAAATGAAGCTTTCCGCCGAGCCCGACCGGCCTCGCACCACGCAGCGCGGATTATTTCTGCCGGCTGCGCCCGAGCCCGAAAAACTGGAGCTGACCATGGCGCGGCTCGCCAATCTGGTGGGCGATGCCAATGTTGGCTCGCCGCAATTGATGGACACGCACCGCCCCGATGCGATTCGCATGGAGCGTTTTCGTTTGGCGCAAGAAGCCGCGGGCAATTCGAAAAAAAGACCGCTCGCCGTCGCCGGCAAAAACTCCTCCGGGTCAGAAATAACCAAGCCTGCCAATGGGTTTCGCTTCTTTCGTCCCGGCGTCCCCGCTCGTGTGGAGATGCGCGAGGGGCTTCCCGGAAAAATATTGTTTCAGGGCTTGCGCGGCGAAGTGCTGGCGGCGTCGGGGCCCTGGAAAACTTCCGGGGAGTGGTGGAAGGATTCCTGGGATCAATCCGAGTGGGACGTGGAGATTCAGTTCGCTCCGGCGGCGCAAAAAATAAAACGCCCTGGTCCTCTAGTGAATCCCCGCGGCGTTTACCTTCTTTACTACGATTCGCGGCAACAGGGCTGGTTTGTGCGGGGAATCTACGACTGATGTACACCGAATTGCATGCGCGCTCGGCTTTCAGTTTTCTTACCGGTGCTTCTTTGCCAGAAGAATTAGCCGGCGTTTGTGCGGAGCGCGATATGCAGGCAATGGCGGTGCTCGATCGCGATGGCATGTACGGCGCGCCGCGTTTTTATCTGGCCGCGAAAAAAATAAATATTCGCGCGCTGATCGGCGCGGAAGTCACTTCTGAAGATGGCTGGCGCTATCCGCTGCTGGTGGAATCACGCGCGGGCTATCAAAACATTTGCCGGCTGATTACGCGCATGAAATTGCGCGCGCGCAAAGGCGAAGGGCAAATTTCTCACACCGAACTCGAAAATAGTTCGGCGGGGCTGGTGTGCATGACCGGAGGCGACGAGGGTCCCCTCGCGCACGCTTTGGCGTCCGGTGGCATGCCCGCGGCTATCCAAAGCGTGCAGAAACTGTGCGCCTTGTTTGGCAAACACAATGTGTATGTCGAACTGCAACGCCACCATTGCCGCGAGGAAGAGGTCCGCAATCAGTGCGCGCTGGAAGTGGCGCGAAAATTAAGGCTGCCGGTGCTGGCGACAAATGGAGTCTGCTACGCGCTGCCCGAGCAACGTGAATTGCTGGATGTGTTTTCCTGCATTCGCCATCATCGCACGCTGGCTACCGCTGGGCGTTTGTTGGCGCGCAATGCCGAACGCCACTTGAAGTCTTCCGCGGAGATGCAAAAACTTTTCAGCGATCTTCCGGAAGCCATCGCCAATACGCAGGTGCTCGCTTCGCGGCTGCAATTTACATTGAATGATCTGGGCTATCAATTTCCGATTTATCCGGTGCCGGACGGGCGTTCCCAGATGCAGTTTCTGCGTGACCGCAGCCACGACGGCATGCTGCACCGCTACGGCGCGGAGAACGAACGCGCGCGCCAGCAGATTGCGCGCGAGCTGGACGTCATCGAAAAGTTAGATCTGGCCGGCTACTTTCTGATTGTCTGGGACATCATCCGCTTTTGTGCGCGGCAAAATATTCTGGTGCAGGGGCGCGGCTCGGCCGCAAATAGCGCGGTGTGCTACGCGCTGGGCATTACTGCGGTGGACCCGGTGGGCATGGAGCTGCTCTTTGAGCGATTTTTATCCGAAGAGCGTGGCGAGTGGCCGGACATAGATCTCGATTTGCCGAGCGGCGACCAGCGCGAGCGCGCCATTCAATACGTTTACGAACGCTACGGAAAACTTGGCGCGGCCATGACAGCCAATGTCATCACCTATCGCGGACGCTCGGCGGCG
>JBBRPU010000225.1:0-5917 GCA_038227545.1 Candidatus Acidiferrales bacterium | reverse complement strand
GTACAGCCGGCAATACGCGCAGGTTTTTGAGGGCGACGCCCAGTGGAAATCCATGCCCGTGCCGCAGGGCGACATTTATAAGTGGGATCCGAACTCGACATACATCAAGCTGGCTCCGTATTTCGACAACATGCCCAGGGAACCGCTGGAGCTTTCCGATGTCCACGGGGCGCGTGTGCTGGCCGTGCTCGGTGACAGCGTGACCACCGATCACATTTCTCCTGCGGGTTCAATTCCGGTGGATAGCCCCGCGGGGAAGTATCTGATCGCTCACGGCGTCAAGCCGCACGAATTCAATTCTTACGGGGCGCGCCGCGGCAATCACGAAGTGATGATGCGCGGCACGTTTGCGAACATTCGCCTGCGGAACCAGCTGGCTCCCGGCACCGAAGGCGGCTGGACGCTGTATCTCGACAACTCCGAAAAAATGTCCATCTATGATGCGGCCGTGCGCTACCGGGAAGCGGGCGTGCCACTGGTGGTCTTTGCCGGCAAGGAATATGGTTCCGGATCATCGCGCGACTGGGCCGCGAAGGGCACACGCCTGCTGGGCGTGCGCGTGGTCATGGCCGAAAGCTATGAGCGCATTCATCGCAGCAATCTGATCGGGATGGGGGTTTTACCGCTGGAGTTTCAGTCGGGTGAAACACGTGAAAGCCTGGGCCTGACCGGCTACGAAATTTTCGACATCGAAGGAATTTCTTCGTTGGCGCCGAAGAAGCTCATTACCGTAAAAGCAAAACTTGCCGGTTCACCGGAAAAAATATTTTCTGCGATCGCCCGCGCCGATACGCCGGAAGAAGTCGTCTACTATCGCCACGGCGGCATCTTGCCGTACGTGCTGCGCCAGATGCTTTAGACCGGCTGGCGTTCCGGTATTTTTCGGCTCTTTACGCTGAATAGCAAGACCGCTCCCGCCGCAACGGAAACCACGCTGGCCGCCTGCGCGTTTGAAAGGCCGAAAAACGAACGCGGGTTGATGCGGATCATTTCGATCAGGAACCTGGCCACCCCGGTCAGAATCATGTAGAAGCAGAAAATCTCACCACTGGCCTTGGGCTTTTGCAGCGCTTTCGTTCCCAGGCGCCACAGAAACGCCGCGATCGCCAGCCAGATAAAAAATTCATATAGCGGAGTGGGATGCACGCGGTCGGTCGTCGGCACGACGCCGTTCGGAAAGCTCATACCCCAGGGCAGAGAGGTCGGGCGGCCATAGTCGCCATCACCCGACAGCAGGCACCCAATCCTGCCAATCGCGTAACCGACTGCCGCCGCCGGCGAACAGATATCCAGAAATTGCAGCAGGGGAATTTTGAGATAACGCGCCATGATAATCAGGGCCATCAGGCCGCCAAGAAATCCGCCGAACCACGCAAATCCAAATCTGCTAAAGAGCTGCGGCCACGGATTGGCAAAAAATTCGCTGGGACTCTCCAGTACGTGGTACAGCCGCGCGCCGACCAGTCCGGCAAACCCGGCAATCCCGATAATCAGGAATCCTTCGTCCTGGCGTTCCGGGTGCGCATTCCTACTTTTCCCGGCAGGTTCGAACGAAGCTCGCCTTCGGTCGAAATCCGCCTGTAAAACATACGCGGCAACCAACAAACCGGTAGCGACCATCAGCCCGAAGGTCGGTATGGTTAACGGCCCTAAATGTAGAAATGGAATCATCAGGTATGGAGCAAAATACGTTTTCTGTATGCGTCAAAAGTATACATGACGGTGAGTGAACAATTCTTATCCTCGCCGCAGCAGCAAGCCCACCGCCAGCCAGATCCCCAACGCAATCCATTCCGCGCCCGAGAAATGGCCAGGGAACACCGGCAATAATTTCATCAGCAGCATCAGCAGCGCCACCGCGGTCCCCAGGGAAGTGATCAGACGCTTGCCGGTTTTCTTCTCCACCAGCCAGAACGACAGGCACGCCATCAGCCACCCAGAGGCCGCCGCCATGGAGCCCACTTCGGTTACGGGCACCAGTATCGCGTCGCCCAGCAGCAATCCCAGTATGGTGGCGGCCGAAATGCCTACGATCGCGACCGAAGGCGTCAAGAATGTTTCGTGCACCTTTCCGAATTTCGAATAAATCGTTCCACGCCGCCCGAACGCAAATAACAACCGGCTGGAGGCCACGAAATTTCCGTTGAAGCATTCGAACAACGCCAGCATGGCCGAGGCCATGACAATGCGCACCAGCCACGGCGCACCGGTGCCTTGCTCGAAGGCCACCGCCGTCGCAAACGGCTTACCCAGCAAGCCTGGCCACGGCGCAACGTATGCTACCGCCGCCGTGACCAGTACGTAAAATCCCGTGCCCACGATCACGGCCACAAAAATGGCCAGCGAAAAACCGCCGCCTTTGAATCCCGGATGCGCTTCTTCCGCCGCCTTGGGAACGGATTCGAACCCGGTCATGAAATACGGCACGATCTGCAGCGTCAGCAAAATGGAAACCAGCGGCGTGGCGCTGAACGCTGGATGAAAATTCGCCGGCGATCCGTGCGCGACGCTGGCCACCAGTATCACCAGAAACAGCGCCAGTACCGACCCGGCAGCCCATTTCTGAAATATCGCGCTGGCGCGCACGCCGCGGTAATTTATGAGCCCGATGAAAAATGTCAACGCCAGTCCGAGCAACAGTCGCGGCAAAAATACCGGGTGCCCGGCGATGCGATACAGCTCGAAAGAATTCAACGACGGGAAAAGGTACGCGGCCAGTTTTCCGACAGCCACGGCCTCCCACGGGCACACGATGAAGTACGCCAGCAACATCATCCAGCCGGTGAAGTAACTTACTGTGGCCGGAAATACCTGAGCCGCGTAGGCTGCTTCGCCGGCGGCATCCGGCAACCGCTCTACCCACTGCCCGTACACGTAGGCGACTGGCAGAAGCAGCGCTCCACCGATCGCAAAGCCCAGAATCGCGCCAACTGGACCGCCGCGGCCCAGCCAATCGTCCATGACCACCAGCCAGCCCACGCCGACCATGGTGCCGAAAGCCAGCGCAAAGTAATCGCTGAGGCGAAGTTTTCGCGCGAGAACACTCATGGCTCAGCCAGCCGCCTGGCGTAATCATTTGCGGCCTTCGCCGCAATTACCGTAAAAGTGAGCAACACTGTAATCCACCACGCCACTTTTCCCAAACCTATCGCTGCACTACAATGGAGCATCGCCATGAAAACCAAAAAATTCTACAAGGAAGCAGCCCAGCTTGCGGCGCCCTTTCGGATCACCGACGGCAAGAAATTTCGGCTCAAGGATCACGACTCCGCCGCCACCGGCAATCTCAAAACCAAGGATGACGCGCAGAAATTGCTGCAGCAAAGCGTCGAACTGCTCAGTGATTTACAGCAGAAACTCTACGCCCAGGATCGCTGGGGCGTGCTGCTCATCTTTCAGGGCATGGACGCTTCTGGCAAGGATGGCGTCATCAAACACGTGATGTCGGGGGTTAATCCGCAAGGTTGTGACGTGTGGTCCTTCAAGGCGCCCAGCAGTGAGGAACTGGACCACGATTATCTCTGGCGCTGTCACAAGGTTATGCCGCAGCGCGGCAAGATCGGCATCTTCAATCGCTCGTACTACGAGGAACTGCTGGTTGTGCGCGTGCATTCCGGCGTGCTGCACCACGAAAAGCTTCCGGACAGTGCGTTTACCAAAAATATCTGGGAAGAGCGTTATCAGGATATCAACGCCTTCGAGCGCTACCTCACGCGCAATGGCATCCTGGTGATGAAATTCTTCCTGCACCTTTCCAAGAAAGAACAGAAGAAGCGCTTCCTAGAGCGGCTCGAAGATTCCAAGAAAAACTGGAAATTTTCCATGGACGACGTGAAGGAGCGCGGTTTCTGGAAGGATTATCAAGATGCTTACGAAGAGACGGTCCAGAACACCGCAACCAAACATGCGCCTTGGCACGTGGTCCCGGCGGACAATAAATGGTTCACTCGCGTCGTCGTGGCCTCCGCCGTGGTGGCGGCGCTCAACGATCTGAACCTGGCATATCCCGACGTACAAAAATCGGTGCGCAAGGAACTGGAAAAGGTGAGGGAGTCGCTGGAAAAGGAAAAAGGTTAACGGTGGGAGTTACGACATCTTTAAGACATCGCGGGCAGCTACTCGCGAGCCTCAAAATCCTCGTTGAACTGGTTGCGCTTCCGGTAAGCCATCACCGTTAGGCCAATGCAAATGGCCATCGGCGGAATCATCAGAATCAGAATGCCACTTTTCAGCGCATGGATCATGCGCGAGCCGGATGCCGCCGCCTGGGTGTAACAAAGAGCGCAATTCTGGGCGAAAGAAAACATCGGGAGCAACAAACCTGCGGTCATCGCGGCCAGAGCGCGAATCCACCAGAGTTTCTGACGCGGCACTGTTCCTGACTGGTTAGGCAGCCTCATATTTGTCTACCTGGAGAGCCTAACACTTCGGCTAGCGTTCGGCCTCGACATTAATGCGCAAAGGGTTTCAGGTGCAGCAAACGCGCACTGTCGGTCCAGATCGCGTTCATCATAATTAAAACAAAAATCGTGGCGGGAATAAGCGACAAAAACAGGCTGGGCCGCTCTTGCGCCAAGTGCATAAAATACATGAGCGCGAGCCCGGCTCCGAACACAGCCATGATCAGCAGCACCACCAGTCGGGTGGTCATGGAGAAGTCGCGATAGGCCAGGAATATTTCCAATCCGGCGATGGCCAGCAAAGTGAAGTACACCGGCAAATATTTGGCGATCACGTTCCCGGATGTTGACGGCGCGGTGACAGAAGCTCGGTCGGTCATGTCTAGTCCTCTAGCGCGGCGTTCAGCGCTGAATGCTCAGCAGGTAAACCATGGGCACCACGAACATCCACACCAGGTCCACAAAATGCCAGTACAGACCAGTGGTCTCCACATGCCCGGCGGTCAAACTTCCGCGACTGAAGCCGCGCCACACCACGATCAAAGCGATCACGCCGCTCACCACGTGGAGCAAATGCAGCCCGGTGATACTGAAAAATGTTGCCCCGAAGAGCGAAGAGCCCCAGGGGTTATTAAACATCCGCACACCTTCATGTAACAGCCCAAACCATTCGCGAATGTGCAACCCCGCGAACAATGCTCCGAGAAATATCGTGGACCACATGAAGCGAGTGGTCTTGGCTTTGTCCCCCACCTTGGCCGCATCCACCGCACCGAGCATGGTCAAGCTGCTGGTGATCAGCACGAAGGTCATAATGATTACGTTCAGAATGCTGGGATAAAACTTGAAAGGCGTGGGCCAGTCGGTGCTGGCGTAGCGCAGGTAGCCGTAAACAAAGAGGCAGGCGCCGAAAGTCACAGCGTCGGAGATAATAAACAGCCACATGGTCAGCTTGCGCGAAGGAATTGCGTAAGGAGACGCTTCCATCATGGCGCCGTGGCCGTGAATGGCGATTTCTGACTCGCTCACTGTCTGTCCCCCTGAACGCGCAATCAAATCTTGGCGCGCAACACCAGCAGCAGGTACACCCACAGCACGCCCATAAAGTGCCAATAAATTGCCATGTTCGCAAATGCTAAACGCCGAAATGTCGTGTGGCTTCCGGCGAGCTGGCCGATCATGTACACCAGCACAGCAATTCCGCCCATTAGGTGCAGAATGTGCATGCCGGTAAAAACATAAAAGAACGAACTGTTGGGATTGGTGGCCAGAAAAAGTCCTTGCGCCGCCAATTGCCGCCAGGCCTCATATTGTCCCGCGACGAACAGCAGCCCTAATGCGAAGGTGGCGCCCATCCAGGCGGTCATGGCGTTCACGGCAGGCGCATCCAGCAGAGTGCGTGACTTTACCTGCCTGCCGGCCATGTGCAGCGTCAGGCTGCTCAGCAAGAGCACCAGGGTATTGGCGTACAGAATCCGCGGCAGGACCAGATGGGTCCAATCGCCGGCGGAGCCTTC
>JBBRPU010000224.1:0-5935 GCA_038227545.1 Candidatus Acidiferrales bacterium | reverse complement strand
TATCCACGAACGCGATCTGCGCGCCCGCCTGCGAAATCGCCTCTGTGGTAGCAATAAAAGTGTGCGCCACGGTTACGATGATGTCGCCCTTCCCCACGCCCGCGGCCATGAAGGCGAAGCGCAGCGCGTCGGTGCCGCTGTTCACGCCTACGCAATATTTTGCATCGCAGAATGCCGCAAACTCGCGCTCGAAATCCTCCACCATCGGCCCGCCAATAAATCCGGCGTTACTGAAAGCCTTTTTCGCCACCGCCAGCAGCTCCGCTTCCAGTTCCTGGTGCGGGGTCACCAAATCGAGAAAGGGCACTTTCGTTGTAGGCGTCATTGCTATTTTTTCTCCTCGGAAATGAACCGCAGAAACTTTGCCGGATTGCCGGCTACGATCGCGTTGTCGGGCACATCTTTGGTCACGACACTTCCAGCGCCGACGATCGCATTATTTCCTATCGTCACCTTGCTCAAGATTGTAGAGCCCGACCCGATGGATGCGCCTTTGCGCACCACGGTGCTCTCCACTTTCCAGTCGGCTTCGGTTTGCAGTTCGCCCTCCGCGGTGGTTGCTCGCGGATACCCATCGTTGATGAATGTCACGCTGTGGCCGATGAAAACGTTGTCCTCGATGCGCACGCCTTCGCAAATAAACGTATGGCTCGAAATTTTGCAACGCCGGCCGACGGACGCATTCTTTTGAATCTCTACGAACGCGCCGACTTTGGTATCGTCTCCAACCTCGCATCCGTACATGTTTATGAATTTCGAAAGCTTTACGTTTTTGCCCAGCTTGACGTCCGGTGCGATACTTACGAACTCGTTCACAGTATTACCGCCTCACCGCGATTGCGAACGGAGCGATCCGCCGCTTCAAGAATACGGACCACGCGCAATCCCGCGACGCCATCGTTAAAGGGAGTTTTGTTTTCATTAATGCATTGCAGGAAGTACGCCGTCTCGGCGCGGAGCGCCTCGATCTGTTCCACTTGTGGCGCCCACATATCCCCCGAACGGTAACTCACCAGCAACTGGTGCAAGCCCCCGGGATTCGGGTTGGACATACTCACACCTTTGTCGTAAACCTTGATCTTTTCATCGGCTTCCAGATCATTCCACACTAGCATCTTCTTTTCGCCGCCGATCAGCGTCGTGCGCACCTTTACTGGAGAGAGCCAGTTCACGTTGATATGCGCGATGACGTGTTTCGGAAAATAAACGGTGATGAACGCCACGTCCTCGATATTGTTTAAATGGCTTTCGCCGGTGGCCACCACCGCGTCCGGCTTGGCGCCGATGACGTAGTCCATGATGGACAAATCGTGCGGAGCCAGATCCCAGATCACATTTACATCGTGCTG
The DNA here is from genome assembly GCA_038227545.1 of Candidatus Acidiferrales bacterium. Classification (GTDB taxonomy): domain Bacteria; phylum Acidobacteriota; class Terriglobia; order Acidiferrales; family UBA7541; genus Acidiferrum. Next base: position 4,586 of record JBBRPU010000224.1, on the reverse strand, counting down.
GAACAACCCCAGGTTCACGCGCAGCGAATCGTAATAATAGAGATCGCCCAGCGAACCTTCATCCATCAGTTGGCGTATTTTCTTGACCGCGCCGGTGAACAAAAAGGTGTGGTCCACCATGATCTTGAGTTTCTTGCGATCCGCCAGCTCGATCAGTTCTTCGGCCTGCGCGACGCTGCACGTAAAAGGCTTCTCTACGAAAACGTGCTTGCCATTTTCGAGCGCCTTTTTCGCCAGATCGTAATGCGTCCACACCGGCGTCACTACCGCGACCAGATCAATATTCGGAGACGTCAGAATATCGTTCTCATTCGTGGTAAACGCCATTCCTGGATGAGCTTTGCGCAGCCGCTCTTGTGTCTTGGGATTCTTGTCCGCCACCATCGCTACTTCGGAGTTGTCGTGGGTATGAAAATTACGAACGATATTAGGACCCCAGTAACCGTAGCCAATCACACCAATGCGGATCATACAGCTCCTTGTGGAAGTACATCCCTCGGCGTAGGAGGCGAAGCGAGGATGGGGACGCTTGCCGGGGCGTGGAGTTTCGAACGCTACAACTCCGCGGGACAAATCTAGCCTACTAAATGAAACTGCAATTTCAGAGTTGATTTAAGGTTGTGGTTTCCTATCGGAAACCACAGCAATTTAGTGCGCGCCGTCGCCGGAGAACACCGCGGACGGTGTTTGAATCAAAATCTTCACATCCAGCCAGATAGACCACCCGCGGGCATATTTCAGATCCAGGCGGACCATGTCATCGAAGCGCGTACGGCTTCGCCCTTCGACCTGCCACAGACCGGTAATGCCCGGCTTGATTTCCAGTACGCGCCGGCGGTGCCACAGGTCATATGCTCGAAATTCGTACGCTATCGGAGGGCGCGGGCCCACCAGCGACATTTCGCCTTTCAATACATTGATGAACTGAGGAAGTTCGTCCAAGCTCGTGCGGCGAATAAACCTGCCGATCGGCGTCACGCGCGGATCTTTCTGAATCTTGAACACCGCTTTCGAACCGTCTGCGCCGGTGTCGCCTACCTGCCCGGAGATAAATTGATTCACGTATTCCTGGTGAATTTTGGCGTCGCAGTTGGTGTACATCGAACGGAACTTCAGGAAAGTGAAAGTCTGCCCGTATTGCCCAAGGCGCTCCTGCCGGAACATGATCGGGCCCTTGGAGCTGAGCTTGACGGCGATTGCGATAGCCGCCAGCACCGGAGAGAAAAACAGTAGCGCTGAGGCGCTGCCCACCACATCCATCGCGCGCTTGATTCCGAATGCCAGCTTCTTGGAATCCTCTTTCCGCGAAATGTCCGGATACAGCGCTACGTTGGCGGCGGGATTCGAATCGGTCTTGCCGTATTCTTCCGGGAAGAAATGGAACGAAACTGAAATCTTCGAGCTCTTCTCCTTGCCAACCGCCAACTGAAACGCGGCGCGAAGTTTTTCGAGTAGCCGCTCGTGAATTGTTTTCGCGGAAGCATCTCCGAGTTCCGTTCCGATAATCCCGACCAGATTATTCTCCAGATACCAGCCCAGAATATCTGTTTCGCGAGTGGAATTCGTCAGCGCCACACCAATTTTTCCCAAGGTGCGGTTCTTGTTGCCATCCTCAATCGCCCGCTTCACATCCACCAGCACCAATACAAATCGTTTCTGCGCGCGCTCCGCCCGTCGGCGCTCCAGGTACAACATGGATACGAAAGCGTCTTCGCTCAACAGCGTTCGCGCTTCACTGTCCAGGTTTCCCTTGAGAGTGGACGCATTGTCTGTGACCTGCAACTTGCCCTGGTTTACTTCTGTTCGAACCGCCGTCTTTAGTGAGCTCATCGTCCTTTTGTCCGCAAATCCCATACCCAAGAATCTCGAAAATCTAGATTTCCGCTGTCGCCGACCGAGTCGCGGCCGCCGTTGCAAACTGCCTTCCGCTTTGCTGCTCCAGCGAGGTCACCCAACTCAGATCCACTTCCAACGCCAGCGAACGTTGCAACAATGTGACTGACAACACCACCCGGTGGTTTCCCTTAAAATTGATCAGAATGCCCTCTAGCCCGCTCAGCCTGCCGCAATTGACCTTCACCCGTTCGCCGGTTCGCAGATAAGGCCACGGTTCGCTGGCTACCTCGGATCGCATGGCCACTTGCAGCGCTTCAATCTCGCAATCCGGCACCGGAATCGCCACTTTACCGCTGCCCACCACCTGCAACACTCCGGGGGCAGTTACCACCTGTTGCCGGCTTTCATAAGCGAATCTGCTGAACAGATAGCCCGGGAACAGCGCCTGCTCAATTTCCTTGGTGCGGTCCGACCACTTTCTCAAGCTCTTGTAGCGGGGCAAAAAGCACTCCACTCCCCGGCTCTCGATCTGGGCAGCTACGGAAAGCTCCTTACGGCAGCTTACCTGTAGCGCGTACCAGCTCGTTCTCCCGAGACCGGCACCGACCTGTATTTCCGTTTTCAACCCGCTATCCTCGGTGAATTCCGTCGTGCGCGAATGGGCTACCGCCACAAAACTCCCAGTACCGACCACGACTCTCGGTACGAGGGGCAATTCGACTGCCACTACCTCAGTTATCCGATCATTTCAGTTCAGCAGACAAAGACTTGCAAGCCATTGATTCTAAACTAGTAAGTAACTATAAAATTGTGATGAAAAGCCGGGCTAACCGTTGGAAGTGGTAGGTCGCCAACCAAATGAGAAAACGACTACCCTATTGTTGCAAACACCTTCCGAGCCGTATAGTTTCTCGCCCTCCGCCGTTTAAATCGCGGCGTAAGTTAAAGATTAGCAAAGCCTTAAAATCTTCCGGCTGTCACGTAACCTTCAGGTTACACCTGAGATTCCGCCATGAGACAGTTCTCAGTATGGTGTTGATTTTGCTCGTTCCGGACACTTTTACCTTCAACTCTACTGCTTTCCGGGCCACTTCAAGCTCACTTGATCATACCCCGTCTCCGCTCCTTGGTGCTTTATTATGTGCCACATACACCGCATCAGCAACCTGACCTACAGGACAGTAAATGGGACTGTCCCATAAATGACCCCCGTCCAAGTTGTTCTTCGCCGCAGGCCTTCGGTAATGTCCAATCATGGAACGCAGCAGAGTTTTACCAGTACATCACGCCAGTCGAGGTGTCTCTTATTTTTGGCGTCCCGTCTCACTGGTTTTGGCTGTCGCCGCCTCATTGGTGGCCGGTGGTTGTGGACAAATGAGCACGGATGGCGCCCGCGCGCAGCAGCCGGGCGCTCAATCGAAAATTGTTTTGGTCCCCAATTCTATTGATTTTAGCAGCGTGGTACTGGGTCAGAAGAATTCCCAAACCGTGAAACTAACAAACGGGGATACCAAGCGCATCCACATCACAAACGTTTCCATCGCAGGCGCGGGACTAAGCGTCACCGGGGTAACCCTTCCTCTCTCCTTGGACCCGCAGGCCAGCGAGACCTTCAATCTGGAATTTGCCCCCAAATCCTCCGGTCCAGTTAGCGGAACGCTCACCATTGAAAGTACGGTTCCGACCCAGATCTTCACCGTCAAAGGTACTGGCACCAAGGCCAAGCCCCGGTTGCAAACCGATCCGGCTTCCATTGATTTCGGGAAAATCGCTGTCAAGAAGACCACTACGCGGCAAGTGACGGTCTCAAATACCGGTAATTCCAAGATCACCGTCAACAAAGTAGCGCTGAGCGGAAGCGGCTTTAGTGTTTCCGACCTGCCCTCGCAGTTTTCGCTGGAACCACTACAGACCACCACATTTCAGGTGACTTTTCACCCTCAGGCCAAGGGCAACGTCAAGGGGTCGTTAAGTTTTACCAGCAAAGAGCTGTCGTCTCCCGTAGCCATGGCGCTGGCTGGCAATGCTGTGGACCCGGGCTCCGTCCCGGCAAGTTCCGGTCATACCGTCAACCTTGAATGGGACGCAAGTCCAGGGAAAGTGGCCGGCTATAACGTCTACCGCAGCGAACAGCCTGGCGGCCCCTACGACAAATTGACGAATTCTCTCAACTCCGATACCACTTTTTCTGATTCCCAAGTCCAATCCGGTCTGACTTACTATTACGTGGTCACGTCCGTCAACCACGGCGGTCACGAGAGCAAGCACTCCGGCCAGGCCTCCGTAACCATCCCCAACCCGTAGCCTCAAGCTTTTCGCGTTCGCTCGCTCTCAACTCGCCCAATAGCGAACCGTGGGTGCTTCGCCTTCGGTGATCATCGCCGCGGCGTATCCCGGCGTGGGAGTAAACGAAAGCAAACTCCACCGCTGGCTATCTGAACTTCGGAGCGTCTCCGGCTTGCCAGGCGATAACGACACATCAAAGCTGGCGAGTGGAATTTGCAATCCGTCACCGCGAGCTTTGATGTAGGCCTCTTTCCGTGTCCAACAAAGAAAAAACGCCGTGGCGCGAAGTTCTACGGGAAGCTCGCGAAGTTCCTTCTGTTCCGTTTCTGAAAAATAGCGCTCTGCAATTTCTTCACCGCCAAAGTCCGGTCGAATCTTCTCTACATCAATCCCTAGCTCCCGGTTCATGGCGAATCCATAAACGGCCAGTCCGTGCGAATGCGTCAAATTGAAACGAAGATCGT
>JBBRPU010000223.1:0-5975 GCA_038227545.1 Candidatus Acidiferrales bacterium | reverse complement strand
GTGATGCCATTTTCCGGCATCAAATCCGGCCATCGAGATTTTGTCGCCGGCAGATTTGTCATCGCAGGAAGATTGCACTTGCCAGTCTTTGTGCAGAAATATTTTCGCCGAGCCAGATTTTTGCGCCGCCGCCCGCCGAGTTTGCGCGGCGCAAATTCTCGGGCTTACCAGCGCAACCGCGCCGAGAGCGAGTAGGCCGTACCGAGTGAAACTCAACATGCGATTCCTCCTGAGGAAGGAAGTTGAACTGTGATGAGCGTTAGCCGCGACGTACAACGGGCGGAGCCATATTAAACCGTTTCAATAAAAGTGATTAATGGTTTCTTTAGGTTTTTTTTCGGCGGGACGGGACAAGAAATTTGGTGCCGGAGATAGGAGTCGAACCTACACGGCCTTGCGACCGGAGGATTTTGAGTCCTCTGCGTCTGCCATTCCGCCACTCCGGCACATTACGGCAAAAAGTATCTTAACAAGAATCTGGCGGTAAGGCAGCTAGTTAGGCGATCAAGAGAGATAAATTCGCGGACTGGAGTGCGGGTCGGAACGCGATCTTCTACGTCACGAACCGACCCTTCTTGGCGGGCGCGCCCTCCAAAACACCAACGGCCTCATGGCGTTTGCCATCGGGCCGTGCGACTGCTGCGGGCCGCCGCAGATTATTCGAAGAGAACCACGTCCACAATTAGGTTCGTGCGGCGATTCAGCAATACGATATTGCCGCCGATGACTACGTGCGCGCATTCGGGCGGCGGCGGAGCAAGGCGAACCTCCAGGTCCCTGGGCACAGGCTGGATTCGCTTCTGAAGGCCCGGGGGAAGCGTACCGCGTGCGTCAAGCTGTCTTTGCAGTCCCGGAGGCAAGCGATCTTTCTTGGCGAGCCCGGGAGGCAGATGGCCTTCATTTTCGCTATACCATCCGCGCGCGACCTGACGGTCGTGATCCTTGTAGTAGTGCTTGTCGCGCCCATGGCCATTTCCATTTCCGTCTTCGTCAGCATCAGCTTCGTACTTATGCTTGTCGTGACCTTTGGCTTTCCCGTTGCCTTGGCCCGCAGCCAAGACAACATTGCCTGCGAGCAGCGAACATGCGAACGTGCCAACAAATATCCATTTGACGAATTTCATGATCATCTCCGGTCTGAAGGGGGCAGTACTCACCCTACGCGAATTACAACTCGAACCGGGTACGCCAAGCCACCGGCGTGTCGTGAACTCTACTTGACCCTGCGAGCAGGCTCGGCTAGCGGTAGAGGAATGGCGGGGGCGGGGTGTTCGCGATCAGCGGCGTGCGATTGGCGAAATATTTTACCGCGTTGCGGCCGATGGTTTTGGTGGTGCGTTTATTCCAGAACGCGCCCATGGCCATGGAAACGCCCGGGACGACGCCGTTGACGATGGAGCGGCGCAGGAGTTTGTAGCCAAGTTTTTTCGCGAAGCCCTTGAGGACTTCGAAGGACTCTTTTTTGGCGTAATAGCGACCGACCACGGCCTTGGATAGTCTGGCGCCCTCTTTGCTGACTGCCTGAGCGGCCGCCCCCCCGAAGGCAAAATTCATGATGGCCATGAGGTCGTCGGGATTTTCAGGGTCGAGAGAAGCGCCATACAGGGCCGCCAGGCGCGCGACCAGCTGTAACTGTATGCGCGCGGTGAAAAAAACTTCGGAGCAAATGGCGGCGGCGGCTACCGCGATGTTGGCAGGAATGCCGATGACCCCTTCTCCGGCAGTGAAGAGGCCGACCAATTCGTCGGCGGAAACGGCCGCGCCAGTGATGGCCCCCGCAAGGGCAGCTTTTCTGGAAGCCGACTCGATGAGCAACTCCGAGATTTCAGCTCGGGACCGGCCGGGAAATTCGAGAGCAAAGGATTCTGTCGCGGCCTGCACGGAAAAATTACGAAAGGTTTTCTCCATCAGGTGAAAGAGCCACTCGCCATTGCTGAAGCCAGGCCAGCCGCCGAGGCTTTTGACTTCGGTGGCGACATCCTTAAGCTGCTGGCGAATGGCGTCGGATGGTGCGGACTTGCTCATGGCACTCCAATTCATGGGGACGTTCCTATCATACGCCTTTGTCGCAAGCGCTCTCGCGAGCAGGTGAAAAACGCACATCTGCGAGCGGCTACAAAGGTTAGATTCGGAGTAAACTGAAACGGGTTCACAAATGTCTACTCCTCAAGAAGCAGTCGTGGCACCAATCGGTCGCAGATCAGGCTCCTGGCTGAAAGGGATAGTTGTGGGCAGCCTGGTGACGATTTTATTCGTCGGCGCGGCGGTGTGGCTTTCTACAGGCGTAGGGCTGCTGCATCTGATGGGATTGTTCCGCGGCGGCGGAATCCGCTTCAACGTGGACCAGCCCACCGTGGTGCGCCAGATTCAACATTTACAAAAGCTCGAAACGGTCAGCTACACGATGGACAAAATTATCGGCGGCGAGCGGGACAATGCCTATCTGCCGAAATTTTTGGCGGGCGACAGAATCTTGCTGGTGGTGCACGGCGAAGTAGTGGCGGGCGTAAATCTGGGCAACATCAAGCCCACCGACGTGACCGTGCAGGGCCACAGTATTTCATTGCGGCTGCCCTCCGCGGAAGTGTTCAGCACCCGGATTGATAATGCCAAGAGCCGCGTGTATTCACGGGACACCGGGTTGTTCACTTCGCCGGACCCCAATCTCGAAAGCGAAGTGCGCCAGGAGGCGGAGCGGCAACTGCAACAAGCCGCTATGGTAGACGGCATTTTGAAGTCGGCCGACCAGAATGCGCGAAATACGGTCTCAGGAATGCTGACGGGACTGGGATTTACGCAGGTTAGTTTGCAGTAAGGTCCTTCCCCTTTTGCTTGCCGGGTTTGCCAAGCTTATTGAAATCCTTCATATACACGCGTAGCCCGAAGTTCCCCGTGATTTTTGTGTATCCCGCGGCGAGTTGGTCTTTATAGTGGTCCAGATAAAAATCAAAAGGATCGCTGGAATCCATATCTATAAGATTCATGTCGCCACCGGTCATGAGCAATTTTCCGAACGCGAGGCGATTGCCCCGATAGGACATGTAGTTCCCTGCCTGAAGATTTTTCACTGGCTTGCTTTTGTCTCCGAAGGTCAGGGCGATACGGTCGCCTTCCAACCGGACAGCGGTGACCTTCCCGTGCAGGTGCGGAGGGGGAAAAACCAGAGCGGGATCGAGAATCAAATCGTCCTCGCGCGTTTCCACGCCCGGGATTTTGCCGCTCTTGATCAGATCTGACATCCCGACGCCGAAAAGACTCATTATTTTTTTGACTGGGACGCGCAGCGCCTTCACCTTGGCCGCATGCAGGAGTATTTTTCCATCGGAAGTGGGCGTGAGTTCCCCTTCCGTCTCGAAGGGCAGGGCGCCCGCTTCGTGAAGGCGGCCTTTTATGATGAGATGGCCACTCTGAATGGCTACGGAAAGGGAGCTGAGTGGAGCCTGCGGTCGCGCGAAAACGTAAGAGTTGAGAACATTAGCCAAATCCGTCGAGGTGATGATGATCTCAGCGGAAGTGATTGCCACGGTGAAAGATTCCTTGTTATCAAAAATCGGGTAGCCGGAGGGCTCGACAGGATTCAGTTGGCCATCGAGAAATTGGATGTGCACGGCGACGGACGACGAGAAGTGATACATCACATTACGCATCTGGGTCTGGACGGCGTTGTTTTCCACGGCAGGCCCGGGGCCCGCATGCGCGTACCCCGCGAAACCCGCAACGGCGACAACGAATGCCAGACCGTGTCTGTGAGTAACGAACGAAGCGCGCTGAATGAAATCCAATGGTCCCCCTCGATCGTTCCTAAAACGTGACCACGATCATCTACTGTTTCGATAGTGCACGATTTTCATGGCATAGCGTCGCAAATTTGAATCTGCTAGACTGTCGCGACTTTGACGCATACGACGCGCAGACGATTTCTGATGCAGTCCGCCGCAGCCGCCGGCGGCGTGATGTGCTTGCCCTCGGTGCGGCCGCTATGGGCCGCGACTTCCCTTCCTAACGTTAAGTTTCCTTCCGCACCGCGCGAGCGAATTGCCATTGCGTCGTATCCCTTCAGGGATTTTGTGGCCGGGCGCAATGATTCGGAAGGCAGCGGCAAAATCGAGATGAAAGATTTTCCGGCGCACATGGCGGAAAAGCTCAACATAAAGAAAATTGAGCCCTGGAGCGAACACTTTCGCTCCCTGGAACCGCGGTATCTGGGGCAGATTCGCGCGGGAGTGAAAGCTGCGGGCGGCGCAATCGTGAATGTTGCGGTGGATGGAGAGCACAGCCCCTACGCGGCGGACAAAGCGGAGCGCGATGCGGCGGTGGCGTTCAGCAAACAGTGGGTGGATGCGGCGGTTTTGCTGGGTGCGCCCGGTATTCGTACCAACGTGCCGAAGGCCAAGGATTCCGAGCCGGACGTGGATCGCGCGGCCGAAAGTTTTTCGCGCGTGGCGGAGTACGCGGCGACGAAAAACATCGTGGTGAATATGGAAAACGATAACCCTGTGAGCGAGGATCCGTTTTTCATTGTGAAAGTGATCGAGAAAGTGAAAAGCCCCTGGCTGCACGCGCTGCCGGACTTCGGGAATTCTGTTGCCGCGAAACCCGCGGAGTATGCGTATGACGGTATTAAACAAATGTTCAGCCACGCATACGGCATCTGCCACGTGAAAGAAATCGTTTCAGACGAGAAGGGCCAGACATTGCGCGTGGACATGGCGAAGACATTTGGTATTTTGCGGGAAGCGACATATAAAGGTTACTGCTCGATGGAATTCGACAGCCCGGGTGATCCTTATAAAGGGACCGCGGAGTTAATTGAGACCACACTGAAGTATCTGACCTAACCCGCCAACGATGCCCATCCGACAAAGTAATTGCCTACCGATGAATCCCGCAGCACAGGAGCGCTCTTCATGCTTGTAGGCGTGCCTCGCGAAATTTATCCGGGGGAGCGGCGCGTGGCGCTGGTGCCTGCGGCGGTTCCCGTTCTCGCTAAAGCGGGGATGGAAGTTTTGGTGGAGGACGGAGCTGGCGCGAGCGCTGGTTATCCGGACTCGGAATATATTGCGAAAGGCGCGAAGATGGCCGCGGATCGCGCGGAAGTGTTTCGCGCGGCCGACGTGATTGTGCAGGTGTTGTGTTACGGCGCGAATGACCGCACCGGGAAAGAAGATGTACCTCTGCTGCGGCGGGACCAGGCGCTGGTTGGCTTTTTGCGGCCGCTGGGTTCACAGGAAAGTGTGCAGGAAATTGCGGTCACCGGCGTGCGCGCGTTCGCGGTGGAGTTGATGCCCCGCACCACGCGTGCGCAGAGCATGGACGTGCTTTCCTCCATGGCCACCATCAGCGGATATAAAGCGGTGCTGATGGCTGGTGACACCCTGCCGCGAATTTTTCCGATGCTGTCTACCGCGGCGGGAACCATTACGCCCGCGCGCGTTTTTATTATTGGCGCGGGAGTTGCAGGATTGCAGGCCATCGCGACTTCGCGCCGATTGGGCGCGGTGACCTCCGCGTATGACATGCGGCCGGTGGCGAAAGAACAAGTGATGAGCCTGGGCGGAAGATTCGTGGAACTCCCGATCGAGGCGAAAGATGCGCAGGACGCCAGCGGCTATGCGAGGGCGCAGGACGAAGATTTTTACCGGAAGCAGCGCGAGTTGTTGGGGCAGGTAGTTTCGGAAAGCGACGTGGTGATTACCACCGCGGTGATACCAGGGAAAAAAGCGCCGGTACTGGTGACTGCCGAGATGGTGAAGCGCATGGCGCCCGGTTCGGTGATCGTGGACTTGGCCGCGGAGCGCGGGGGAAACTGCGAGCTTACGGTTCCCGGAGAGATTGCCGAGCAGCATGGTGTCACCATAATTGGCTTGTTCAATCTGGCCAGCACAGTTCCCTATCACGCCAGCCAGATGTATTCGAAAAACGTCGCGACCTTCTTGCTGCACATTGTTAAGGACGGAAAGCTCCGGCTGGATGTG
>JBBRPU010000222.1:0-5987 GCA_038227545.1 Candidatus Acidiferrales bacterium | reverse complement strand
GTAAGCCTCAATGGCCTTGGGATAGTCCTTGATAATGCGGTCGCGATTCGCCTGAATCAGATATTTTTCTTGCGCGGGTAGCGCGGCGCTGAGCGAGACCGCTTTCTGCGCGTTCTGCTCCGCTTCGTCATCCTGGCCCTGCTGGCTGTAAGCCTGGGCCAGCTTGGAATACGCCAGCGCGAACTGTCCGTCCTGTTCGATGGCGCCCTGAAATCCCTTTACCGCTTCGGGATAATTTTCGGCACGCAGTTGCTGCAATCCACGATCGTAATCGCGTAACGCGGAGACAGAAGATGTCGAAGGCTTGAAAGCTGCGGCCTGCAAGTCTTTTAACAAGCTTTCAGGCACAGAGAGATTCTGCCGGATCTGAGCGGCCAGGCGATCAATGGCCGGCAGAATTTCCTTTTCGCTGGCGGCATCCTCTTTCACGGCGGCGGTGTGGCCGCGCTTCAAGTCCTGGATCGTGGCGTCAATGCGGATATGATCGCCGAACTGCGCGTACTGCCCCCACACTACCGTGTCCACGTTACTCAGATTCGCAATCTGACCCACCGTAGATTGATTCAATTCCGATTGCGGCGTGAGGCGCAGGTCCTTGAGGACCTGGCCGACGCGATCGGCGGAGACCATGCGCACGCTCGAAGACTGGCCCACGTCCGTGCTGAGCGTTTCCGCCAATTCAGAGCCCAGCCAATCCAGCTTGGCGTCCGACGACGCGTTGTGAAAAGGCAAAATCGCCAGCGAATTTAGCGCCACTGCCGGCGTGGTCGCGGCTCCTGAAGGAAAAACATATTTCTTCGCGGCCAAAACCCCTGTCACCAGCAGGACCAGCGCGGCAGCGCCAATCATGATGAACTTGCCGCGCGAGCGAACGGGCGCGGCCACCACCGCGGTGCCCGGCATAGACACTGTCGTGGGCACATCTATGCGCTTGGTGGAGCCGCCGCGCCACGCATCTATATCGCGCTGCACATCCAGCGCGGTCTGATAGCGCAGCGCCGGATCCAACTGCAAACATTTAACCGTGATGTCGCTCAAAACCACCGGAACCGTGGAGTCCACATCCACCGGCTTTTTTGATTGTTCACGCGTGCGCTGAAACATGGCTTTCTGCACGGTGTCCGCTTTGTACGGCAACTGCCCGACCAGCAACTGGTAAAACATTATTCCCACGGCAAAAATGTCGGAGCGCGAATCCACGTGTTCGCCCATCACCTGCTCGGGCGACATGTAATCTGGCGTGCCGATTAGCGCGCCGGTATTCGTCATGCCCGCACCGTGCTCCATGGTGCGCGCAATGCCGAAATCCATGACGATCACCCGGCCGCTCTTGTCCAGCATGATGTTTTGCGGTTTCAGGTCGCGGTGCACGACGCCTTCTGCGTGCGCGGCGTCCAACGCGGTACACACCTGATAAATAATGTCGGCACTTTTTTCAAAGGGCAGCCGTTCTTTCGCCAGGGAGCTCAAATCCTGCCCCTCGATGAATTCCATGGTGATGAACTTGACGTTGTCCAGCTCACCAAGGTCAAAAATGCGAATCACATTTTTATGCGTGATCTTGCGCGCGAGAATTAATTCCTGCTTGAAGCGCCGCAGCACTTCTTCGTGCATCGCGAATTCCGGGCGGATTACTTTCAGGGCCACGAAGCGGTCCAGCTCCAGATCTTTCGCCTTATAGACCGAGCCCATGCCCCCTTCGCCCAGCATCTGCTCAATCTCGTAGCGCGAACCCAGCCGCGTGCCGTTAGGAATACGTCCGCCGCGGAGCGCTGGAGCATTGGGCCGGGAAATTGGCTGTGACCAACCCTGCGCCCCGGAAATGTCCGTGAGATTTGGATTACCTGCAGGGTCCGGGAAATTCGAGGTGATTCCGGAATCCGGCTCCGCAATAAACGTGGCATCGCTGATGGGAAACGGCGTAAGGCAAGCAGAACACAGTGAAGCGGACGAAGGATTGCTGGTATGACAGTTAGGACATTCTGTGCTGTCCGGGGCCATATGGTTTTACAGTTCCAGGAGCGCACACGGGACTGTGCCGCTGAGAAGCCTGTTACGAAGGGGATTTTACATCACGCAGCAGCTCTTCACGAACAAATTGCACGCGCAATTGCGCCAGCCGAAGAATTCCTTACCAACCGGGGCACTGCGCATTTGTTGTCACGTCTGGCGGGCGCGCACCCGGTAAATCGTGGCTTACCGCTTCGCCGCGACTTGGCTAACTGGATAGCTTCAGTTCGCGAATCGCGGCACCGGCGCCACTAAGGTTGCCCAGGCGCATCTCCGAATACTTGCGGGATAGCAGCACTCCTGGCGCGCCAGCGCGGAAGGCCGCTAGAACTGCCTCTTTTACACTTTGCGGCGTGCACTTGCTATTGTGAGGCTCGGTCGGGATATCTATATCAATGCCCGGCCAAATCATCGTACCGGTGCCCGCGACACCCGCAAGCGCGCGTTTCGTTTCGCGGTAAACGTAATCGGCCGAGAGTCCTGTGTGTGGAATTTGATCGTAGGCACCCTCCTTAAATCCCATAAATTCGTAGTTCAGCTCCAAAAGACTCCGTTTCGAAAGGTCTCCGTAAAGCGTGGACCCGATATTGTCCGCATACAGTTCCATGCGCTCGCCGCCACAATTGTTGTACATGACAACTTTTATGAAATCTGAATACTTCGAAAGCTCTCGCAGATCTTGTTCCGCGCGATAGATGGGATTGAAGGAATTGTTGTGCCAGATATGCCACCCCACTGGAATCGCCGGCCTGGCGGCCTTTGCCGTTCTATACAGTGCGGCGTAGGTCTCGCGGAGGCTGTCCGTAAAGAGCATTTCCCACGCGGCTAGTTCGGGATATCGCAGCAGAATTCGCCAGAACTGCACGAAGTAGCCGTCCACCGGGCGGTTGCCGCTGCGCGAGGCACGAACGAATTTCTCTAATTCTAAAAATCCCTCCTTGGCGCGCTGCACATGGATGCCCCGTTCTTTCGCCTTGCTCTGACAAAATTCGCAGAAACACGTTACATTTCCGGGATCGATGGGCGGCGTGTCATGCGTGGCCCCCAGGCTGTCCGAAAGCGCGCCCTGTCGCTCAGAGCCCCACATGATGCCGTCTATGTCATAAGAGCGGGTAAAGTCCTCCATCAGCCCAGTGAAAAAATTCTGATAATCCGGATTGTTGACACACAGCGTCTCGGCATTTCGGCCGTACAAATCGCGCTCCTGCACTTTCTCTATGTTCGGCAAGTCGGTGCGGAATACGTCCTCCATCCAGCAGATGACTTTCATGCCGCGTTTTTTTGCAGCGGGAAGCACCTCGGCGAGAATGTCCAGGTTGCCGTGATCGGGCGCGCGGGTGTGCTTGAGAACCGTATTCTGGTAATACTGCGGATGCGGCGTGGCGAAATTGCCGCCGTGATAGTTGAGGCCGTACTCCTGCTTGCCATGATCCGGCAGTGGTTGGCCCGGAATCTGCCTGCCGGCAATACCTCTACCGTACGTGAATACCGCCAGGAACAATGTATTCACGCAAGCCCGCTCCTGAAGGATATCCAGCACTTTCTCCGTGCCTTCATCCACAAACGAGATTGCTCCCACCTGGATGCCGATCATTTTGGTGCGCGGGGCCACCGCAGTTTCTGCCAGAGCCGGTAGCGCCAGGGCTCCTCCGGTGATCTTCATGAATTCGCGACGATTCAGATCGAGCCCCGACATAGATTTCACCTATTTTGTTGGCAACAGCGCATGTCACGCTTGTGGGTTTTGCGGCGTTCTTCTGGAGCTCAGTATCTTTTCCGCGTTGACGTGATACAACTTCCGCAGGATTTCGTCCGGCAGTCCGAACCCATTCAGGCTCCAGTGGTAGCCGAACATGTCGGTTTCATAGAAGTGTTCGTCCAGCGTCTCGAGAATTCTGAAGGTGACGCGGTACATCGGTTTATCGAATCCCATATCCGTGCCATAGAGCAAACGGTCCGCATGCTTTGCATAGAACTGCACTGCAAAGCGCGGGATGGGCGCCGTTTCCGCATAGCGCGCGGAGATATCTGCATATAAATTGGGATGCCTCTCGAGTATCTGACCCAGTCGCGCCAGGTCGTAATCAAGATTCGCAAAGTGACATGCAATAAAGGTTGTGCTGGAGTGCTTTTTTAACGTGCGCTCGAGGATATCCATCATTCCGGAATGCCCCACAATGTCCGGCTGATTGTCCAGTCGCCATTCAAACGCATTCATCAGACCGTCGTTTTTGTTGTCCATGGGCGCGTACATCCAGATGGGTTCGGCAACATGGATATTCACCGGCATGCCCAACTGTCCGCAGCGGTCAAACAGGGAGTCCATGCGCGCGTCGTCCGGGTGCATGCCCACAGCGTGCATGGTGCTTGAAACCAGCCCTTTCCCCTTGTCGTGAAGTTCGCCAACCCCCCGCGCGCCGGCCTGCTGGCACTTTTCCAGCGCTTGTATTGCCTGCGGACCGAAGCCGGCTTGGTCGTATCCCCGGTAGTCAAAACCGCACCAGAGTTCGAACCGGTCGCGATACGCAGCAAATTTCCGGAAGTTATCGTCAAAGTCTTGCCCCGTCGCATCCGTAAGGACGATGGTTTTTTCTATTCCCAACTCGTCCATGGTTCTCACCCACTCGGCAATTTCTTCCGGCGTCTTGGCGTAAGCATGGGAGTGCATATCAATAATTGGAAATTTCGCACGGGTAACTTCTGTAACAGGTATCTTGTAAAGCGAGACCGGCTTGTAGTCCTTCAGCAGTATCGCTTCGGGCGAGACTTGCTCGGGCATTTTACCGGCGTCTGGCGCAGCCGATTGTGGATTTTCCGGGTAAGCCACGTAGCTCGGACTCAACACGGGCGCCACTCCGGCCGCGCCAACAGTCTTCAAAAAGTTACGACGTTTCATCGCTTTCTCTCCATTACCCGTCGTGGCGAAGGTTCGAACGCAACGCAAGCGAACCATCGTCATTGAGTTTCTGGTGACACGCCCATCGCACCGGATAGCGCATGCCTTTCACCTCAATCTCCGCTCTAAGCTTCAAGCCCTCAAATTTCGTCCCTGACGGCAACACAAATTGCGCCTGCCGGATCTTCCCCGGCAGCGGATAGCCGGGATCCAGGCAACCACTCTTCAGCACCTGACCGTCTCCGCTCTCCACGGTCACTCGCAGAACACCCGGAACACCCGCGATGCCATCGTTGGCAAAACCGATGATCAGTCCCAGGTAGCCCTGGTCTTCATAGCTCCAGATCATTGAAGGCCTTACGCGATACCCAATTCGGCGATTGATCTGATCGAATGATTTGGGAAAGGCCTGGTAATAACCCAGCAGGTTTTTAGCGCTGATCGCGTGGAAATTCCAAAGGGACCAGTAATTTGCGCCTACGTCTATCACGTGCGCAATCATATTTTCCGTAGGTGATATTCCTTCCTCGGAATCGCTCCTCTCCGGATTTTTAGCTGGAATTCCCTGCTCCAGCACCGCGGCAATCCATGGCGGACGATTACTGAGCGTCTCGATCTGCTCGTTCTCAATGAAGATGGTGTCGCTGCGAATCCAGTTGTGACTGCGAACCGTAAGATCAAGAACCTCTGAATTTCCCACCCGGCTATAGTCCGGCTGAGTGTTGGTCATGAGTGGAGTCTTTGTGAAGTATTTCATTTGCACTTCCATCATCTTGACCCAGGTTCTCTCGGCGGTCTGGTAATCCGGGAAAGGAGTATTGACGAAGGGCCATGTGTGGCCCTCACCCCAGAATCCATACAAAAAGGTATCAACGAACTCGATGGCGGGATTTCCATTGAACTCCGCCGCTAACAGTCCCACCAGCTCCGCAAACGCCTGCTGAAAGAAAGGGTGGTCAAAGCGGGGCTGGTATCGCGAATACTGATTTTCCATAAATCGCGCCGCGGCTTTTCTCTCCTTCTCATCGGGGACGAGTTCGACGGTCGGTACCTTGTCGAGGACGAAATCCGGCAGGGCCGG
>JBBRPU010000221.1:0-5992 GCA_038227545.1 Candidatus Acidiferrales bacterium | reverse complement strand
GCGCGCCACTTGGTGGTGCGGCCCGCCGGGAGCTTACCGCGTCCGATATTTTCGCTTTCACCCATTGGGTTTTTCTCGTCCTGTTTCGCGCCTTCGAGACTCATGTCGCTGCTCCTGATTTCGCCAGCGCGCCGGAGGCAGGTTAAACAAAAAACCCACCGCCAGGTGCTTCGGCGGTGGGTTGGAAACTTTTGCTATTGGTTTAGCTGTTTCTCCACTCGCCCGAAGCGCAGTTGGCCGGCGTAATTACCGGCAAGTTCACAGGCGCAGTTACCAGCAACGTAACACGCGTGGTAGTCGGCGTCTTCGCAGTAAGCCGCTTGGTGGCGAGAGATTTCATAACGGGGAGAGAATATCACGAGCGCCGCGGGCCTTAAAGCGCTTCCTGCGCCGCGTGTCTTGTAAGATTAATGATAGTGACGGGTGTGCTACCATCCGAAAGTTGCGCCTCGACGGGGGAAACGCTGCAGATGTCTTCAACTAAGTCAGGGCAAATGAATGCCTTGCGCAAGATGCAGGCTGGACCGGGGTTGTCGTTTACACCCGCGCCAGTTCCGGAGATCGGACCGACCGACGTGCTGGTACGCGTGACCGCCGCGTCCATTTGCGGCACGGACCTGCACATATATGGATGGGACCGCTGGTCGCAGGGGCGCATCAAGCCTCCGGTAACGCTGGGCCACGAATTTGTTGGCGTGGTCGAGCGCGTAGGCGAAGAAGTCCAGGCCGTGAAGGCCGGCGACAAAGTCAGCGCGGAAATGCATTTGAATTGCGGCCACTGCCAGCAGTGCCGCCTGGGCGAAGCGCACATCTGCCAGAATCTGCGCATCATCGGGATTGACCGCGACGGTGCCTTTGCGGAATTCGTAAAAATTCCCGCTTCCAATATCTGGAAACTCGACCCGGCGATTCCGGAACACTACGGCGCCATCCTCGATCCGCTGGGCAACGCCGTGCATACCGTGCTTGCTGGAGACATTGCCGGAAAGACCGCGCTGGTCACCGGCTGCGGGCCCATCGGCTTGATGGCGATTGCGGTGGCGAAGGCCTGCGGCAGCTCCACCGTTTTCGCTACGGAGACCAATGCGCAGCGGCGCGCCATGGCGCAACGAATGGGCGCGGATGTGGTGATTGATCCCGCTTCGGAAAATGCCGCGAAGCGCGTGCTCTCTGAAACATCCGGCACCGGAGTGGACGTGCTGCTCGAAATGTCCGGCAATCCCACCGCGATTCAGCAGGGCTTTGCGGCCTTGCGTGCCGGCGGGCGAGCCTCGCTGCTTGGAATACCCACCGAGGCAGTGCCGCTCGATCTGGTGAATGACGTAATTTTCAAGGGCGCCACCGTGCAGGGCATTTATGGCCGCCGGATGTACGGAACGTGGGTGCAAATGACCGCGCTCCTGAAGGGTGGCCGGCTAAACCTGGATCCGTTGTTTGGCGAGCGCACTTCGCTCGAGAAATTTGAAGACGCCTTCAAACTCTTGCGTGGTGGCCTGGCGGGAAAAATTCTGCTGT
This sequence comes from Candidatus Acidiferrales bacterium, assembly GCA_038227545.1. Lineage (GTDB taxonomy): Bacteria > Acidobacteriota > Terriglobia > Acidiferrales > UBA7541 > Acidiferrum. The sequence continues at coordinate 4,477 of JBBRPU010000221.1, read as the reverse complement.
ACCCCGACGGCGTGCCGCACTGAGCGTCCCCGGGCAATAGCGCTGGGCTTGGTCGAGGAATTTTTTTGAAGGAGTTACGCATGTCCGACACTGTGGCCGCAGCTACGAAGCCCTCTCCGCTGCACTACATCTCCGAGCATCTTCAGGATTTGCGCGCCAAAGGCGTAGCGCCGAAATTGCGCGTGCTCGATGGCGAGCAGAAACCGGTGTGCACATTTGACGGCCAGGAAGTCATCAATCTGGCTTCCAACAACTATCTCGGTCTGACCACCCACAAAGCGCTGCGCAAAGCTTCGCTGGAAGCCACGCGCAAATTAGGGGTGGGCGCGGGCGCGGTGCGCACCATCGCCGGCACCATGAAACTGCACATGGACCTGGAAGAACAGATCGCGCGCTTCAAGAATGTCGAAGCCTGCGTGGTGTTTCAGTCCGGCTTTACCGCCAATGCCGGAACGGTGTCCGCGGTGCTGGGCAAAGAAGACCTGATTATTTCGGACGAGCTGAATCACGCTTCGATCATTGATGGTGCGCGTCTCTCCAAAGCCACCATCAAAGTTTTTAAGCACAAGGACGTGAAGGATTGCGAGCGCATCCTGGAAGAAACCGCCAACTGGAATGGCCACAAGCTGATCATTACCGACGGGGTTTTCTCCATGGACGGAGATATTGCGCCGCTGCCGGAGCTTTGCACGCTGGCGGAAAAATACAATTGCATCATGATGATTGATGACGCGCATTCCTCCGGCGTGCTGGGCCGAGGCGGCCGCGGCACCGTGGACCGTCTGAATTGTCACGGGCGCGTGCACATTCAGGTCGGTACGTTGAGCAAGGCTATCGGCTCGATGGGCGGATATGTGTGCGGCTCACGCGATTTGATTGATTATCTCTATTTGCGCGCTCGGCCATTTTTGTTTTCCACTTCGCATCCTCCGGCCACGGCGGCAGCCTGCCAGGCGGCGTTTACCTTGCTGGACTCACCGGAAGGCGAGCGGCTGGTGAAAAAATTGTGGGCCAATACAAAATATTTCAAGCGCGAACTCAAGAAGCGGGGCTTTCAGTTCAAGACCAGTGAAACTCCCATCATCCCTATCCACGTGGGGGAGGCTGCGAAGGCCTTTGAATTTTCCAGGAAACTTTTCGACGCTGGTGTTTTTGTTACGGCGGTGGGATACCCCACCGTTGCGGAAGGCAAGGCGCGTCTGCGCGCGATTGTCAGCGCGACGCACAAGCGCGAGCATCTTTTGCGCGCCGCCGATACCCTGGCGGAAGTCGGCAAAACGCTGGGCATTGTCTAGCGCAAAACGTAGGTGTTAAAGCAGTCGGGCCGTCCAATCTTTTTCAACCTTTCCCATTCCGCGGTCATCTTATCAGTTAGCAGGACCGTTGCCACCTGATGGCGGTGCGGTCTCAGCGCTACATTCGACATCGTGCTGGAGGCATCGTGCGAAATTCTGGAATGACCGCAAAGCTGGTGACCGTTTTCTACTTCACGTCGGTGGGCGCCATCGGCGCCGCCGCGCAAGGGCAGCCTGATTCACAAGCGGGCGCACAACTGGGCGAACAGTCCGCGCTCAGCGGCAAGCAAGGCCAGGGCGCGAATACGCAGAAGACGGAAACGCCCGACTCTGGCGACACCACTTTTGCGGCCGGCACTACTATAAGCGCGGAACTTACTAGCGCGGTAGATTCAAAAAAGGCCAAGCCAGGCGAGGTGGTGAGTGCGCGCACCAGCAATGCGCTAAAGTCCGCCGACGGCAGAACTATCCTTCCAGCCGGCGCGAAACTCAACGGGCGTGTCACGCAGGCGTCTGCACGCGGCGCGGGCCAACCCGACTCCACCCTAGGCCTGGTCTTTGAGAAAGCCACTTTGAAAAATGGCCAGCAGATCTCTTTTACGGCCGCCGTTCAGGCCGTAGGAGCGCCACTCTCGTCCGCCAACATTAGCCCAGGACCCGCCGATGTGGCGCCGATAGATTCGGCAAACGGAGCGATGGGCGGCTCGGCGCAAAATTCTGGCCGCAACAACACCAACAACCCCGGTATGAATGGCACACGTAGCAATGTCCCGGGCACAACGAATGACCCGGTTGACAGTCCGGCTGGTGCGACGGCTCCGAAGTCTGGCGCACCTGAAGGCGATTGGAATTCGAGCAGCCATGGTGTGGTCGGCTTGAGCCATCTGAGTCTGAGCGCCGCCGGCGGAAGCAATCCACAGGGCTCGGTAATCAGCTCCACTGGTAAAAACGTGCACCTCGATAGCGGCACGAGGTTAATTCTGGTTACGCAGGCTCCGCCAACAAATTAGCCTCCGCAACACTTATAACGCCGCCCTCGCCAAACGCCTGCTCAGGTATTCAAAATCCTGCCGTTCTGGTATATTCAGGATGTAGTCGGGGGGATGCGATGACGAGGCTGATGGTTAGTTTACTCGTCGCTGCCGCTCTTATAGTTCCTCTGGGATTCGCCCAAACCCCACCGGATATAACCGCAGAAGCGCGAAAATCCAATACTATTCCTGAGCCGGTGATAGTGCCTTTTTGTGTGGGCACGGTTTTTAATGCGGCTCTGGTGACGCCGCTGGATGCCAGCCGTAATAAAGCCGGCGACCCGGTGACCGCCGAAACTACCGAAGTAGTTTCGTACGAGCGCACCGTTATTTTCCCCAAGGGAACAAAAGTTTACGGACACCTGCTGCGGGCCTCTTCCGCGCGCGGCGGGAAGGGCTCCGCGCTGTTTGTGCAATTCAACAAAGCGGTGTTGAAAAACGGCCAGGAAGTGATGATGAACGCAGGCATTCAGGCGTTGGTAACCGGGCATGGTGCGATGTCTGGCAGCGCGGTTCCCCCTGCCCAAGTGTTGCCGCGAGATTCGTTTGCTTCGCCGGGTGATTATAATTCGCAAGACGTTTCCACGCCGCAGGTTATTCCGGCTAGCCAATCAAGATCCGAAACGCAAAATCCGAATGCCTCGCCGGCTCAGGGTGGCGTGACCAAGCAAGGAATGCTGACTCCTGACAGCCAGGGTGCGCTGGGTTCGTCGGATATTAAGGTATACACGCCGCTGTCGGAAGGCTCCGATGGCACCGTGCTGCTGTCGGCGGGCAAGACTATGCGGCTGGAAGCCGGAACCAAATTGTTGATCGTGATTCAACCTCCCCCCGAGGTTGATCCCAGTTTGCAGTAGCCAATCACAATAAATTTCCAACGATTTGGAAATTCTATTTAGCGGGCCTGCGGCTCGCTTGATTTGTGCGACCCGGGGCGTCGCACCTCCGTTTGCTATACTCGCCAAGATGCCTTCTGCAAAGAACAAATTGTTTCTGGTGGACGCTATGGCCCACATTTATCGGGCTTTTTACGCGCCGATGGTGCGCATGAACACCAGCGCCGGCGTGCCGACCACCGTTCCATTTTTGTTCAACAATATTTTGCGGCGCATTTTGAAAGATTATCAGCCGGACTATGTAGGGATTGTTTTCGATACCAGCAAGCCGACCTTTCGCGACAAACTTTTCGAAGAATACAAAGCGCATCGTCCGAAGATGCCCGATGAATTGTCTATCCAGTTGCCCTTTGTTCGGCGGCTATGCGAAGCCATGCGTTTGCCGATTCTGGAATGGGATGGCTTCGAGGCGGATGACGTATTGGGGGCCCTCGCCAAGCAGGCCACCAAAGTAGACGTGGACGTGGTGCTGGTTACCAACGACAAAGATATGCTGCAACTGGTGAACGATGGCGTGCGGGTATTGCGCACCGGCACTGGAGCAGCAAAAAGCGATGTGTTTGTAGACGCGAAAAAGGTTGAAGAGATTTTGGGCGTGCCGCCCGACAAGGTCACGGATGTCATGGCGTTGATGGGAGACAGCATTGACAACATTCCGGGAGCGCGGGATCCCAACGACAAGCCCGCTCCGGGAGAACGGCGCAAGCCGGGCATCGGAGAAGTTGGCGCGCGCGAAATAATTTTGCAGTTTGGGTCGGCGGAAGAAGCGCTGCGGCGGGCTGCGGAAGTAAAACGCGCGAGTTACCGCGAAGCGCTGCAAAAAAATGCCAAGTACGTTTTGTTGAGCAAGGAACTATCGAAGATAGACAGCGATGTGCCCATCGTCTTGGATCTGCACAACCTGGAGCGGCGCGAGCCGGACCTGAAGCTGCTTGCGGCGTTGTATCGCGAGCTGGGATTCAATTCGTTGCTGAAAGAACTGGGCTCGCAGACGGTTACGGCTACGGCGCCGGTGAGTTCCGGGCCGGTGCTGCAGACAAACTACCTGCAATTAGGTAGTGTCGCGGAATTTCGCGAGTATATTGCGCAGATTCCGGCGAAACAACCGCTGGCGATCTGGCTGAATCTGGAACCGGGAGATCGCGAGTCGGAAGGTTTTGGCACGCGCATCGCCTCCATGGAAGTGTCCTCCCAGCCCGGCGAAGGTCGCGCGGTGTGGATGGACGAAAAAGGGGAAGCGCTGGAAGCCTTGCGG
>JBBRPU010000220.1:0-6015 GCA_038227545.1 Candidatus Acidiferrales bacterium | reverse complement strand
TCCCGTGCTTGTGGCTTTTGGTTCCGCAGCGGGTGGAGAAAATGCCTGAATGGTGATTCCTTTGGCGTTGGCTAGAGCGAGCAGTTGCGCGCGGTCGAACAAAAGAGTGCGCCCGGCATCCAGGGCGAGCGCCGTTACGCCGCAGGCAGCCATATGTTCGATGGTGGGCAGGCCCACGACGGGTACGTCAAAACGCATGTCCTGACCGGGCTTGCTGACCTTGACCACTACGAGCGGTTTCCCTGAAGCGATACGAGCGGCGCGGGTGACGGCTTCGTCGGTGCCTTCCATGGCTTCCACGGCAACGCATGCGCAATCAGAAATCACCACGGTTTGTCCGATGTCCATTCCGGCAATATTTCTAGCGACGCTCAGTCCGTAAGCGATGTCGGCGGCTTCGCGTTCATCGGGAGCGCGTTTGGTGAGGACGCCGGCTTCCGGGACCAGGGGCTTCAGAAATAAGGTGGAATCCACCAATTGGATTCCTTCGTCTTGCAGGACGCGGGCCACCGCGCCGATCAATGAGTCGGTATTTTTTCGCGGCAAGGAAAACAAAAGTTTGGCGAGCTTCCAGTCGGGCCTGATGGAGCTGAAGATCTTGTTGTGCTTTACCTGCCCAGCCATCACTGCGTGGGTTACGCCTTCTTGATGCATTACATCTATGGCTTTGCTTAATTCCCCCAGGCTTACCCAATGAATCCGCGTAGTGATTTTCTCCAACTCCCGCGAGGCTTCTTCTTTCAGCGCGATGACCGCCATGTCCAAGCCCTGAGCGCGTGCAGCTTCCAAAACCAGGAATGGAAAGCGGCCGTTGCCGGCAATCAGACCCCAGCTTTCGTGGGGCTGCACTGACGTCTGGGCATCGGGATGTAGTTGAGCGCTCAAGAATCTCTACTTCACAATTCCGCGTTGGGCGGTCTCAATAAAGCGCATGAGTTCCTGGACGTCCTGGGAGTCTGCGAGTTTCGCGCGCATCTCTTCGAGCGCTTGCGAAGTATTTTTCTTGGAGCGCATCAATAAACGATAGGCGCGCTGCAATGCTTCCAGGCGTTCCTTCGAAAATCCTTTGCGTTCCAGTCCGATCGAATTCAAGCCGTAACTTTTTGTGCTGCGCTCGGTCACCACTCGTGAAAACGGGGGCACATCCTGGGTGATCACGGTGGAGGCGCCGACATAGGCGTAGCGGCCGACGCGGCAGAATTGGTGCACCGGAGAAAAGGCTCCGATGGTGGCGAAGTCTTCAACGGTGACGTGGCCCGCGAGGGTTGCGCCATTGGCGAATATGGTTTCGTTTCCGACGTGGCAATCGTGGGCGATGTGCGCGTAGGCCATGAACAAACTTCCGTTCCCGATGGTGGTTTTGCCGCCGCCGCCGACAGTTCCTCGGCTCACGGTTACAAATTCGCGAAATGTGTTTCCGTCACCGACGATGAGCTCGGTGTGCTCACCGTGAAATTTCAGATCCTGCGGATCGCCGCCAATGGAGCACGCCGGATGAAAAATATTGCGCGCGCCGATGGTGGCGGGGCCCTGAATCACCGCGTGGGCGTCCACCTTGCATCCTTCCCCGAGAGTCACGTGCTCGCCCACAATGGCATAGGCGCCCACTTTTACGTGGATGCCGAGGCGGGCGGTGGGGGCCACGACCGCGTGGGGATGGATTTCGTGCGCGCTCATTTCGCGGGAGTTTGCTTCTGTTCGAAAGCTGCGCGGTCCACCATTTTGCACATCAAGGTGGCCTCGGCGGCCAGCTCACCGTTTACGGTAGCCTTGCCGTCGAGCTTGCAAAAGTCCCCGCGCCAGGTGATCACCTTCACTTCAATCTTCAACTGGTCACCGGGAACGACGGGGCGCCGGAATCGTGCGCCATCTATGGCCACGAAATATAAAAGCTTGTTCTCGCGATCGGGGATCTCCATGAGAAGGAGCAATCCGCCGGTCTGCGCCATGGCTTCGATGATGAGCACACCGGGCATGATGGGCTTGCCGGGAAAATGTCCCTGAAAATGCGATTCGTTGATGGTGACATTTTTAATTCCGACGATGCGCTTTACGCGATCGATCTCTTCAATGGCATCCACCATTAGAAACGGATAACGATGCGGCAAGATCTTTTGAATTTCTGTGGTGTCCAATAGCATTCCCACCCCCATCGCGAATACATGTAGCGCTGCCAGCACTGCGGCGTCAAGGCTCTCCCGGCAAACTTACAATTATATGCGAGCACAGGCCTTCGCGGGCCGCGTTTCTTGTGCCTCAAATGCCATGCATGTATGGCTAGGAGCATTTTGGCGTTCGTCGCGCGGTTTGCTCCCGCGACGCGTGGTTGCTAGCATATCCGCACAATGGCGCCGTCATTATCCCTCGCTCAGAGAATTCTTGCGCAACTGAAACCTGCATTGCCGGAGATGGTCGCGACGTTGCGGCGCTTCACGGTGGCGGAGTCTCCCAGCCTGGAAAAGGAGGCGGCAGACCACTGCTGCGAAATCATTGCCGCCGAATGGAAAAAATGTGGAGCGAAAGTAGAGCGCCTGGCGCAAAAAGAACGCGGCGACCATCTGCGTATTGTCTCGGGTCTGAGTTCGCCGGTGAAGGCGAAGAGCCAAGTTCTTATACTGGGGCATTACGACACCGTGTACGCCAGTGGGACGCTGAAAGATATGCCTTTTCGCGTGGCTGGCGGAAAAGCGTATGGGCCTGGGGTGTTCGACATGAAGGCGGGGATTGTGCAGGCGCTGTTCGCGCATGCGGCGCTGCAAAAACTGAATATTTCACTGAATAAAAGGCTGGTATTTTTGTGGACTTCGGACGAGGAAATCGGGAGTCAATCATCTCAAAAGTTCATTGAAGAAGAGGCGCGGCGTAGTGACGCTGTTTTTGTGCTGGAACCGTCGTTTGGTTCGCGGGGGTTGCTGAAAACGGAACGCAAAGGAGTCGGCGAGGCAGAAATTATTGTGCATGGCCGCGCATCGCACGCGGGGCTGGCTCCTGAAGAAGGTATTAACGCGATTCACGAACTTTGCAATCAGTTGTCGCGCGTTTTGAAATGGAACGAACCGAAGCGCGGTACTTCTGTGAATGCGGATATTGTGGAGGGCGGGACGCGCGCGAACGTCATCGCCGAACGGGCGCGCGCGGTACTTGACCTGCGGGCCACGCGGGTTGGTGATATGCGAGTGCTGGAGCGGCGACTACGGGCGCTGAAGCCGCAACTTCGAGGGGCGCGGCTGGAAGTGCGGGGCGGGTTTTCTCGCGCGCCGCTGGAACGGAAAATGAGCGCCGCGCTGTTTGCACGCGCGCGATCGATTGCCGCGCAAATGAACCTGCGGCTAGGCGAATGCGCGGCTGGTGGAGGGTCTGACGGAAACTTCACCGCGGCATTGGGTGTTCCGACGCTCGATGGGCTGGGCGCCGTAGGAGATGGGGCGCACTCTGCGCGCGAGCACATCGTCACGCGGGCGATGCCGGAGCGAGCCGCATTGCTGGCGGCGTTGCTGGCTACGTTGTGAAAAAATATTGGCGCGCGAATTAACCCTGACTTGAAAAAACAGGGAGCGGGCACGGCGTTTTATCGCGCGTAGGTTTTTCGCAGGAACTCGGCCGTGGATCTGGTGAGATCGCCGTAGTCGCTGTGCAGCACTTCGTGGAGAGCTGCTTCGGTGGGACTGCCCGAACCGATGCGGTCGAGGAGGCGCTGCACATCGCTTATGCCATCGGCCTGCACGATGTATTCAATATTGGCGAGGGCCCACGCGTAGGCGTAGGCGGCGGCATCGCCGGGGAAGTTCATCCACGAACCTTCCAGATTGCCGAGCGAGACGGCGTGGCCGTTGCCATAAATTTGCAGCAGCACGGTGGCGCTATCGCCGCTGCGCTTTCCTTCCATCCATTGCGCCAAGCCCTCCTGCATCCAAGTGGGCGCTCGGCCATGAGTTTTCTGCTGCACAAAACTGTGCGCGAGCTCGTGCTTCAGGACGCGCGACAATTCCTGGTTCACTCCGGTCAGGCCCTGGACGGGCACGCGGAGGCGGCCGTCGTTCAGCGCGCCAACCCATCCAGGCGCGCGGGTGATGTCGGAAAAGGCTTGCTGGGTGTACAGCACCACGCCGATCGAATCCGGGGGCGTGAAATTCAATTCGGACTCGATGGCGGAATAATGCAGTTCCAGCGTGCGCAAGACATCGCGGGCGAGGGCCGGCTCCGCAGCGCCGCTGTAGCGCAAAGTGAAATGGCGGCTTTCGTTTTCCTTGTAGCTTTCTTCTTCCTGTTTATCGCGCTGAGCTTTCTCCAGGGCGGCTTGCACTTCGGCATCGGGATGCAGGAGTGAGGAGCGCTTCCACTCGGCGACGGCCTGCTCGATTTTGTTCATGCCGTAGTAAGCCCAGCCGGCGAGCTTGGCGACGTCGGGATTGTCGGGCGCGACGCGGTGCGCGCGCTCGAGGTAGTCGAGCGATTGCTTATATTCACTTCTGCGGAGATGGAGGTAGGCCACGTTCATCAGCAGGAGAGGTTCTTCGGGGGCGTAGGTCAGCGCGGTCCGCTCGTCGGCGAGCGCGCGATCCATATCGCCGCGGGAGAGTTCGAACATCGCGGCGGCGTGATGACCCATCGCCGCATTGATTCCCGCAGTGGAGGAGCCGCCTCGCGTTTCGCCTTCGAGTTTCGCGATGTATTGGCGGTCAATGGCGCCGTCGTGCACGACGGCCTGCTCAATTTCGCCGCCGTTGCTGCCCGCGGTGTCCATGGAGGGTGGCGTGATGGCGAGGTTAGAGGCGTTGGCGGCGCCGGAGCCGGCCATAGGGACGGCGCCGCCTTTTTCGATGTGATCGACGATGGATTTCGGGAGAGTCAATTCGCCGGCGGAGGTTTCGTAGCGAACTTTTTCGCCAACTTCCACGACGTTGAAGGCCGGAATGCGGCGGCCATTTTTCAGGACGATGGTGTCAGCGAGCGTGGAGGCTGTGATTACCAACATTACGAGTATGGCGAAGCCAGCTACACGCCGAGCGGGACCAAAACGGTGCGTGATGGAGGGGTGCCGCATCACTCTATTTTAACCGGTCGGACGAGGGTCACAGCGGTTCTCTGCGGAGTGGTTGCTGTGGGAATACGAGGGCGGCAAGTCTGTGGGGCAAAAAAAAAGCCGAGCGCCGCTTCAATGATACAGGCGACCCTCGGCTTTTTGATGAAGTAGCGGAGGCGGTTATTTGTGAGTCATGGTGGTGATGCGCGCGAGAGTGTCGCGATGTCCGGCCGGATCAATGGTGCCGCCGAAGCCTGCCCATCCCGCGGGATTAGCCTTCTCGGTTTCTTCCAGGAGGATATTAAATTTATCTAGGCCCTCGGCTCCATTGGTCATCAGCGCGATGTAGATCGAGCCGGGATCGGTGGAGTGCACGGTTTCCTGGTCAATCTCATATCCGTGGAGCGCTCCATCGGCCAGAAGTTTTTCGCACAGGGCGACCATGGTGGCTTTCAGGATTTTTCCGTCTGGATCGCTGGAGCCGGCCTTGGGACGCCAGTTGCCTACGCGCAAATAACCGTTTGTAAACGTTCCGGCGTGCGCGCTGTAGTTGCGGCTTTGCATGAGGTAGTCCCAGTGTTTTGCGGCGGCGAAGGGAGCGGAAGTTGCTCCAGGCGTACTGCGAAGGGCCTCGAGAAATTTCAGGATATTGGTCAACGAGCCCGCAGAGAACCAGGTACCGTGCGTCGGTGAACCCTCCTGGTGATTGAGCACGTCGAAGCTGCCGAAGGATACCAGGGTGCCATCAGCGACAGCCTTTTTCAGCATGTCCATGTCTTCCGCTTCGCTCTTCAGATAATCGCCCCACATCGCGCGAGGGACGGCCCACTCGGAGACGTAGGTGTACAACACTGGCTTTTCGGCGCTCTGCGATTGTGCCGCTACTCGGTTGGCGCATAGCGGCGCAATGGTGAGCACACACAACACCACGAACGGAATCCCGAACCATCGAATACGCATTTTTTCTCCTAGATTTTCTCCGCCAGGGGCGG
>JBBRPU010000219.1:0-6019 GCA_038227545.1 Candidatus Acidiferrales bacterium | reverse complement strand
CCCAGGATACGCGCGGTGGTAATCACAAATTGTTGCCCGGCGCTCAAAAATACCGGTTTGCCGCCCGCCAGCGCCCCGGTGCGAATCTTGGGCCCTTGCAGATCGCAAAGAATGGAGATGGTTTTTCCTTGTTTCAACGCCGACGAACGCAGCAGCGCAATGTTCGCGGCGTGTTCCTCATGCGTGCCGTGAGAAAAATTCAGCCGCGCCACATCCATGCCCGCATACAGAAGTTTTTCAATCATGCGGCGTGATTTGCTGGCCGGCCCGATAGTGCAGACGATTTTGGAGTGGCGAAAAGTCACGGTAAGTTATCGCGTGGCGGAGAATTCCGCGACGATCCGCGCCATCACATCAATGCCCTTGGTGAACGCCGCCAGCGGGATGCGCTCATCATCTCCATGCATGCGCTGGTACTCTTCTTCACTCAATGGAAACGGCACCAGCCCGTAAGCCTGCACGTTATGCAGCCGCAGTTGCGATGAATCCGTCGCGCCCGTGGACATGAACGGCAGCACCGGAGCGTTCGCAAATTGTGCCGACGTCACTTTGGAAATCGTCGCGTAGAAATCATTTTCCAGCGAAGACGGCGGCGCTGCCAGCCCCGCGTTCTGTTGCACTTCAAACTTAATCTGCGGATCGTTCACCAACTTCGTCAGATCCGCCAGCAGCACATCAATCGTATCGCCTGGCAGCAGCCGGATGTTCAGGTTGGCCCGCGCTTCCGCGGGAATAACATTGTTGCGAACGCCCGCGGACAGCATCGTGGGCGCAATGGAATCGCGAAGCATCGAACTCCACAGCGGGCTGGCTTCCGAAATCACTTTTTGCGCGTGCTCCCCGCGGTCGGCAGTGTCCAGCGCGCGCATCCATTTGCCGAGATCGTCTGCTTCGATGGCCGCTAGCCCCTCAAAATACCTGCGCACAATCGCGGTGAAGTGTACCGGCGCGGAATACGTCCCGATCTTGGCCACTGCGGCGGACAGGTGCACCACGGCGTTATCTTTCAGCGGCCGCGAACCGTGGCCGGAGGTCCCCCGCGCGATCACCGCCACGTTGACGGAAACTTTTTCGCTGGCCTGCACCGCGATGTATTGCACTTTCCCATTCTTCACCACCACTCTGCCTTCTTCGTTGATGGCGTAACCAGCAGCGACTTTGTCCCAGTATTTTGAAATCAGCATCTTGATGCTGGCATCGCCGCCGCCCTCTTCATCGCAGGTAGCCAGAAAAATAACGTCGCGATTCAGGTGCACATTGGCGCGTTTCAACGCGATGAACGCCGCCAGATTCGCAACCAGCATGCCTTTGTCATCCACAGTGCCGCGCCCATAAATGTAGCCATCCTTAATCACCGCGCCGAACGGGTCCACCGTCCACTTATCGCGCTCCACGCCCACTACGTCCATGTGCGCCACCAACAGCAGCGCTTTCGACGGATCAGCCACCGCCGAACTCCGCAACCGCGCCACCAGCGCGCTGCGCCCCGGCGCCAGGCTCAACAACTCCGACGGAATGCCTTCTTTCTCCAGCACGTGCTGAATATATTTCGCCGCCACCTCTTCGTTGCCCGGCGGATTCGTGGTGTTGGTGCGAATCAGATCAATCAGCCAGCCTTGCGCTTCTTTCGCCAGCGCGGAGGTGTCTCCAACGGGCGATGGACTGGAAATAGTTGTCGGCGTGCTCTGCCCCGCGGGTGAAGTCGCAGCGGGTGACGATTGCGAAGTGGACTGCGAGGCACTTTGCGCAGCCAGCGGCAAACACGCGAAAAATACTCCGGCCGCGACTCCTGCCCCCATCCGTGTTTTCAATTTCCAGCTCACGAATCTCCTCCGCCACGTCCGCGCAATACCGCCCTGCAACACTTTGCGGCGATTGCGCTTCATACTAACATGCAGGTGTCGGCGCTTCGGCCGCTCCGTGCCGCCGCGTTACGTACCTTCAACCGTATCGCGGCGAGTTCGAAACAGGCTTTCACGTCCGTCGAAAAAGAGGATCCAGCATGAAGAGCATGTACTCCACAATTGTCACTGCCGGTTTGGCAGCGTTAGTGACCTGCGTACTGGCATTGCCTTTGGCATTCGCGCAAGCCCCGGCCGGCCCTCAAGGTGGGCAGCCGCAGCAGAGCGCGCCGCCCCCGGTGCCGCAGCAAAATCCTCCGGCCAAGCCGCCGACGCAGGCGCCGCCTGAGGCCGGTGTGACCATTGCCGTAGACGTCCCCGTGGTGACTCTGGACGTCATCGCCACCACCAAAAACGGCGACATCCTCACCGGTCTGAAAAAAGAAAATTTTCGCGTCACCGACGAAGGCGCACCCCAAACCATCACCAACTTCGCTCCCACGGATGCGCCTATCACCATCGTCATCCTCATGGAATTCAGCGGCCGCGCCTACGGCTGGTTCGCGGCCTACGCCAAATACTGGGCCGACGCGCTCTTTCCCAACCTGCAACAAAAAGACTGGGTCGCGCTGGAAACCTTCGACATGAAAACGCGCCTGGAAGTGGACTTCACCCAGGACAAGAATGAAGTACGCGCCGCGATCAATCGCCTTTATTTTCCAGGCTTCAGCGAATCCAACGTTTTCGACGCCATCCTGGAAACCAACGAGCGCCTGAAAGACGTGAAGGGCAAGAAATCCATCCTGTTGCTGGCCAGCGGCGTGGACACTTTTTCAAAACACACTCTTGACCAGACCATGAAGCAGTTGCGCCAGAGCGACGTCACCATTTTTGCCGTCGGGCTCGACAAGACCTTTACAAATTATCTCGATCTGCACGGTTCGCGCAGCTCTCATATGGATTATCTGCAGGCGGAAAATCAACTGAAGACCTTTGCGACCGAAACTGGAGGCTATTCGTGGTTTCCGCAATTCGACGGCGAGATCCCGGGTATTTTCCAACAGGTGGCCGCGTTCCTCCGCCACCAGTACAGCATCTCTTACACTCCGGGAACTGGCGCCAAGGATGGAAAATTTCACAAAGTGAAAGTCGAATTGGTGGCCCCCGATGGCGGCCCGCTAACCGTCCTGGATCAGAAGGGCAAAAAACAGAAGTACGTCGTGTACGCCCGCGAAGGCTACCAGGCGCCCAAGGGCGGCGTCGGCGATTAATCTTTTTTCGCGAAGATTAGAACGCATCTGTCGCAGACGCTAATAGCCGCGCGCAAAATCCACGCGATTGATCAGCTCGCGTCCATCGAACCATCGTTCCAGCAGATCCATCAGCAGCGCCGTCTCGCGATGCCACAGGCGGTCGCTGACCGCGCTCGTGTGCGGCGTGATAAACAAGTTCGGCGCTCGCCACAGCGGGCTGGTGGACGGTAGCGGCTCCACTTCCGTTACGTCTATGGACGCGCCGCTAAGCGTTTCATCCTCCAGCGCGACGATCAACGCGGTTTCGTCCAGTAACGACCCACGCCCCACATTCATCAGCCGCGCGCCGCGCTTCATGATCGAAAATTGCCGCGGGCCGATCAAGCGCTGCGTTTCCGGCGTCTCCGGCGCGCACAGCAGCACATAATCCGCCTCCGGCAAACCCGCTTGCAAATCCGCGGCGGCGATAATTTTTTCCACGTGCGTCATCTCGCCCTTGCCCGACTTGGTGACGCCCCACACGCGCATCCCGAATGCCTTGGCGCGCATCGCCACTTCTTTTCCGATGGACCCGTAACCCACGATGAGCAGAACATTCCCATCCAGTTCGCTGAAGCGCTGCGGCTTGTCCCACAATTTCTGCTGCGACCACTCCGCTTTGTCTTGCTGCCGCACGGTATCGGGAAAGTTTCGCGCCAGCGCCAGCATCATCCCCATGATGTGTTCCGCCATGGGCACGGAAAATACCCCGCTCGCATTGGTGAGCGCAATCCCGGAATTTCGCAGCTCCGGATAAGTGAGTTGCGTGACTCCCGCACTTGTGGAGTGCACCCATTTCAACTTTTTCGCCAGCGCGAAATCTGCCGGCCGAAGCACGCTGCCCACGAAAATATCGGCGTCCGGCAATTCCGCCGGCAACTGCACCAAATCCCGCAAATGCGAAACTTTCAATTCCGGCCATCGCCGCCGAATTGTTTCCGCCATCACCGGCGGTGCATTCCATTGCGTGAACTGGCTCACCACACAAATTAAAAGTTTCGTGTTCGCGGGCTCAGTCCTCGCAGTCACAGTTCCTCTAATTCATCCACGTACTGAAGTTCGTCACGGCTTCACACGCAGATCGGTCCCGGTCATATCCGCGGGCTGTCGCTGTCCCAGTACACCCAGCATCGTGGGTGCGATGTCGCGCAGCGCGCCGCCGGGCCTCAATCGCAACTGCTCGTCATCGTTTACGATGATCAACGGCACCGGATTGGTGGTGTGATAGGTGTGCGCCCCGCCGGTCTTCGGATCCATCATCATCTCGGCGTTGCCGTGGTCTGCAGTAATAATCCACGTGCCGCCACGCGCCTGCAGCGTCTGATAAATTTTCGCCAAACCGGCATCCACGGCTTCCACCGCCTGTATCGCCGCCTCCAGTTTTCCCGAGTGGCCCACCATGTCCGCGTTGGCATAATTCATGATGATGGCGTCGAACTCGCCCTTCTCGATCGCGTTCACCACCGTCTCGGTAATTCCCGCCGCGGACATTTCCGGTTTCAGGTCGTAGGTCGCCACTTTTGGCGAAGGCACTAGGATGCGCTCTTCCCCGTGAAATGGTTTTTCCGTGCCTCCGTTGAAAAAATAAGTTACGTGCGCGTATTTTTCCGTCTCCGCGCAGCGCAAGTTCTTGTACTCCAGTTCCGCGAACACCTGCGCCAGGATCTGCTCCATTTTCTCCGGCGCGATCACATACTTCAGCCACGGCCAGTTCTTGTCGTACTGCGTCATGCCCACATAAAAAAGTTTCTTCGGCCTTCTGGCGTCCGCGAATTTGTCGAAGTCCGGCGCCGCCAGCGCATAACTCATCTGCCTGGCGCGGTCCGCGCGATAATTAAAGAAAATCACCGCGTCCTCATCGCGAATCACTCCCACCGGAGCGGCCGCGTCTCCCATACCTTTCGTCACCACGATCGGCTGTACGAATTCATCGGTGACCTCTTGCTGATAACTTTTCTGCAACGCCGCCACCGGATCGTCGGTGCGCGTCGGCGCTTCTCCATGCACCATCGCGCGATACGCTAGCTCAATACGCTCCCAGCGGTTGTCGCGATCCATCGCGTAGTAGCGCCCCACCAGCGTGGCGATTTCGCCCACGCCCAATTCCCGCATCTTTTGTTGCAGCTGCTGCACGAAGTCGCGCCCACTGTGCGGCGGAGTATCGCGCCCATCTATAAAACAATGCACGAACACATTTTTTACTTTTTGATTTCTGGCCATCTGCAACAGTGCGAATAAATGTTGCAGGTGCGAATGCACCCCGCCGTCACTCAGCAATCCGACGAAATGCAGCTGCCGTTCCCGCCCGCGCTCCATCGCTTGCTGAAACAGCGGCACGCTTTCCAGTTGCTGGTTGGCAATCAGCAGATCAATGCGCGTGATATCCATGTGCACGATGCGCCCGGCGCCCATATTCATGTGCCCTACTTCGCTGTTGCCCATCTGTCCTTCCGGCAATCCCACGGCGGGTCCGGAAGTGCGAATCAACGTATTAGGAAATTTACGGAGTAACTCTTGGTACGCAGGCTTCCGCGCCAGCGCGATAGCATTCCCCGCCGTCTCCGCGCGATATCCCCAGCCATCCAGCACCGTGAGCACAATCGGTTTCGTTTTTTTATTCATAGCGCGTCAGGATACACGGATTCGCCGCGGGCTTATAGGTGAGCTCGTAATTTTCACAAAGCACCAACGTGTGGTCTTTAGTTGCCGCCTATTTCACGCAAGCCCGCCAGCAGCCGTTCCACTTCGTCCGCGGTGTTGTAGTGCACCAGCCCAATGCGCAGCAGTCCGCCGCTTTCCTGCACGCCGAGACGCTCCGTCAGATTCAACGCGTAGAAACATCCATCCCACGTAAATATCCCGCGCTCGCCCAGAAATGTGGCCACT
>JBBRPU010000218.1:0-6081 GCA_038227545.1 Candidatus Acidiferrales bacterium | reverse complement strand
GAAAACCGAAGCGCAGCCGTAGTTCCTCTTGCAGTGCGGCACGATAGTGCCGCTGCGAGTTTCAAGAAGTGTCCTAGGTGTGTACAACGAGCTCTTATGGCCTGTGTATCCATGTTTGTGAGCAGGAATGGTGAATATGAAAAAGAAGACAGGGCGCGGATTGCGGGATGGCGCACCATGTGTCGTGGTCGGCGGTACGCATGCAGGCAAAGCGGGAAAAGTTACGGACATAAAGACAAGTAAGACAGGACACGTAACTGTAACGGTGGTGCAGAAAAACGGAGAGAGATTCAAGACCCTCGCAAAAAACTTGTCTGGAAGTAGTGGGCATTCTCCAGTTAACGATGGGGGAGAGAAGATGAAGGCGAAAAGTGGTGGGAATGATGAGGCTGCTGTCGAGAGGATCACCAAACGGATTCAAGAGCTGGGGGATTGGAGAGGAGAGACGCTAGCGCGTGTACGCAAGCTGATTCACGAGGCCGACCCTGAAATTCAGGAAGAATGGAAGTGGGAGAAGCCGAAATCCCCAGGAGTTCCGGTGTGGTCCCATGATGGCATTATCTGCACCGGAGAATCGTACAAGCAGGTAGTGAAGCTCACGTTCGCTCGCGGAGCTTCCCTTCCCGATCCGCAGAGGCTCTTCAATTCCAGCCTGGAAGGAAACACGCGACGCGCGATTGATTTCCACGAAGGGGATCAGATCAACGAAGCCGCGTTCAAGTCACTCATTCGCTCCGCGGTGGCAGCCAACTCCGCGGTACGCGCGCAGCGGGCAGCCAAGAAGAAGTGAGCGGCTCCCACAGGTTTCACCGGCACGGCACGCATTCATCACTGTTTGTTCAGCGTGCCTCGGCTACTCTAAGCGCTTGGTAGCTGGGGGAGATTTTTAATTTCAAGATTGGAGTGGTGAGATGAATCAATTTGGGTTTGTGGTTCCCATACTGAAGGTCAAGAGTTTTGCAGTCTCGATGGACTACTACTTGAATAAGCTGGGGTTTACGAAGAAGTGGGACTGGGGTGCTCCGCCGGTATTTGGTTGTGTTACGCGCGGCAAGGTTGAGATATTTCTCTGCGAAGGTGCGCAGGGACAAGCGGGCACGTGGATGTCGATTTTTATGGAGGACGTAGACGCGCTACACGAGGAATACAAGAAAAGCGGCGCGATCATTCGGCTGGAGCCCACGAACTTGCCGTGGGGCACGCGAGAAATGAATGTGGAAGATCCCGACGGTCATCGGCTCCGAATGGGCAGTGATGCGACGGGCCCGGCAGACGATGACGGAGTGAAGCGCTTCTCGGAAATGGAACAACTTCCGTAGCGAAAGAGCCCCCCACCGTCAGCCGGCTACGGTCAAGAGATTCGCTTCCAGCTCGTCTTCGTCGAAATGCTTTTCGCCGCGAGTGAATCGTGCAAGAATCCGTCCACTCATAGTGGCACGCCTACCCGCCGTGGCTTCCACCTGACAAGGAGACGCAAACGTGAAACGGACATTGCTTTTCATGCTGATCGCGGCAACTGGACTTTCGTGTGTACTCACGCCAAATTCGTCGGCGAGGGTTAACCTATCCGCTAAAACAGCAGCCGCACAGGCGGCTGCGGAACCCCCGACTGCGGGTGCTGCCGCTGCGTCAACGGTGGCAGATCCTAAGGATGTGGAAACGGCCGATGCCCTGGTCGCCGCGCTTTATGACGTGATAAGCGGACCGGCGGGGAAACCGCGCGATTGGCAGCGCATGTATTCTTTATTTTTTCCGGGCGCCTTGCTGATCAACGCTGTGCCGGGGAAAACGGACCAGCTTGAAGCACGAGTCATGAGCCCCAAGGACTACGTGGACCGCGCCGGAAAGTATTTTGATACGCACCCCTTTTTTGAGAGGGAGACTGCGCGGAAGACGCACAGCCAGGGTAATTTGCAGCAAATCTTCAGCTCGTATGAGTCGAGCGAGGACGCGGCGTTCACGAAACCATTCGCGCACGGAGTTAACAGTATCGAAATGTTCCACGACGGCACGCGCTGGTGGATCATGCTGGTGATGTGGGAAGAAGATGCGCCGGCGAAGAAGGCCAACTAATCAGAGCGCGCCTTTCATCCCAGCCGTTATCGCGGGGTCATCGCGGTCGCAGATTTATTTCTTTAGTTCCGCCAGCCAATTGGTAACCAACTCCAGCGGAACCTGGGCCTCTTCTTCGGAGTGATTTATCAGCAACCTCTTCCCATCGGAAGAAATGTCGAAGACGATTCCGAGTCCGGGCGTGCCGGTGTGAAAAAGACGCTGGGGCGCGCTCACTTCAAGTTCCGAACCTTTGGCAATTACCGAGGACGACAGGAAGTCGTTGTTCAGGCCCATGAAGAACAATTCCTTACTGCTCGCGCTCCACACGGGATAAGCCGCGCCATCTGCCGACGCCCTCCACTTCCCTTTGCCCTCGGGAAAACTTGTTACGTACAGCTCCTGCTGCCCGGACTCGTCAGAAATGTAGGCGACCCACTTGCCGTCGGGCGAAACGCGGTAAGAGTGCAGATTCGATTGCGATGACGGAGGCCGCACGACGGCCACCGGCTTGGCATCTCCGGAAACGGGCACCATCCAAAGGGAAACATCTTTCTCTCCGTCGCCCCAGAGGTAGGTCAGATATTTCCCATCGGGCGTCCAGCCGGGATAGTGGTAATTATTCGATTGGGCGATGACGATTTTCTCCGCGCCGCTGCCATCCGCGGCCTTGACGCGTATCTCCACATTGCCTCCGCCCCGCGAAGTGAGCGTAGCGAACACCAACATTTTGCCGTCGGGTGACCAGTCCGGCTCCTGGTAAACGCGCTGCTCAAAGGTGATGCGCGTTTTGGTTTTTCGCTGGAGGTCCAGCGTCCAAATGCCGGTACCGTTGGCGAAGGCGACGCGTTTGTTATCCGGCGAGAGGCGTATATCGCGTACTCCGAGAAGGGCTCGTGCGTCGGTGACCGTGGCTTCCTGCGGGTTGTAGTCCTCCAACGGTTTGCCGGAACGATCAAACCATACCAGGCGGCTTTTCGCGGAGTCGGAACTCCCGCTTTGATACACCATCACGCCATTCTGGGAGACTCCGAATATGCTGCGCCACACCCCAACATCGTCTCTGAGATTGTTGACCACGGGACTGGGCGATCCGGACAAAGAGCCGGATTGGGGATCGAAGCTTTGCGCCACCAGCGTGGAATTCAGGCGCCATAACAGATATCCAGAAGCGAACTGGGCCGCAGAGTCGGACGCGGTGACCAGATGCGATTGCGTATTGTCCACGGTGCCCAAATAAACGCCGTTCTGCGTGGCGTCCCCGCTGAGATGACTGGTCGCCAGGAAAATAAAATGCTTGCCGTCGGGCAGAAACCACGGCCAGCGATGGGTGGTGTGCTTGGTTCGATCAATGAGTGTAGCCGGGGAGGGCGCGCCACCACCCTGGGCGTTGACTTTCATGAGGCCGGCCTGAAAATCCGGAGCGAACACAATTACATCGTCCGCTCCCCAGGTTCCCCCGCGAGAGTTAGGCGCATCCGCAATCGCCGTGACCGGCCCGCCGGTCGCTGGAATCTTCAGCAACTTGCCACCCGCAAAAAACCCAATGTAGCGGCCATCCGGCGACCAGAAGGGATGGGCCGCGCCAGTCGTACCTTCCAACTGCTGGGAAGTGTCGCTACTCAGCGATCTAACCCAGAGAAGCTTGGTGTCGCTCGAATGCGCGACAAAAGCGATTTTGTCTCCTTGTGGAGAAGGAACGGGCATGCCGCCGGCATCTCCGGTGGCGTCCAGCGCAAATTTTGCCGGCGGAGCGATCTGGGCATGCAGGGATAGAGGAGTTAAGGAAGATTTCGCCCAGCGGTATCCGGCGAGTGCGGCGAGGGCGATGCACGCGATCAGTAGGGCGGCTGCGCCAGCCAGCCAATTGTTGCTGAATCGCCGAGAAGAATCCGTCTCTTCAGTCGGTGCCGCTGCCAACCAACGCAAATCCATCGCGAGATCATGAGCAGACTGAAAGCGGTCCCCAGGGTCTTTCGCGAGACACGCACGGACCACCTGATCGAGCTGGAACGGAGTGAGTGGCTGGCTGGCGCTGATCGGTTCCGGATCTTTTTCCAGGATGGCGGTGAATACACTGAGCTGCGATTTGCCTTCAAAGGCCCGCCGGCCGGTAATCATTTCGTAGAGCACGCAGCCGAAGCTGAACAGGTCGCTGCGGCCGTCCGCCGGCGCTCCTTGCAAAACTTCCGGAGCGATGTATTGAAACGTTCCGACGATGGCGCCTTTCTGCGTGAGCGGGGAGGCCGCCGCCGTGAGCGAGGCCAGGTTCATCGTCACCGTGGTAGGCGACATCGAGCTGACCGCGCCGGAAGGAACCTGCACTTCCGGTTTTGCGAGGCCGAAATCCATCAGCTTCGCGCCGCCTTTGGTGAGCATGATATTGGCGGGCTTCAAGTCACGGTGGATGATGCCCTGGGAGTGCGCCTTCTCGAGGGCGTCGGCGATTTCGGCGCCTATCTTCAATATTTGATCGAATGGTAGCCGCCCTTTCGCCAGGCGATCAGCCAAGGTCTGGCCTTCCAGATATTCCATCACCAAAAAATTGGTGCCATCCTGTGCGCCGATATCGTGAAGTGTGCAGATGTTTACGTGTTGAAGCGCGGAAATCGCTCTGGCTTCGCGCTCCATGCGCTGCTTTAATTCGGGATCGCTGGAGAGGTGCGCGGGTAGAACTTTGATGGCCACCGTGCGGTCGAGGCGCGTATCTTTGGCGCGATAAACCTCGCCCATGCCACCCGCGCCGAGGGGAGAGATAATTTCGTATGGACCGAATCTAGTGCCCGCCGCAAGCGCCATTCGTGGGCAAATTGTAGCACGCACAATATCGCTCTAGTTGTCGGCTTATCGCGACTGGTTCACTCTTAATTCGCCGCCATTGCGAAGCGAAATGGATGGTCGCGTGCGATGCTCGGCATTTAACCCAGCGGTTTCTCTAGTGAGACCTGAAAGTGCGGACTCAGAATCTGCGCGGGGCCTTCTGCGGCGATGACCATGTCATCTTCGCAGCGCACGCCAAACTCACCGGGGATGTATATCCCAGGCTCATTGGAAAACGTCATGCCTAGTTCGAGCGTGGTCGTGCTGCCACGCACCAGGTAAGGATGCTCGTGGCCGTCAAGGCCGATGCCGTGACCTACGCGATGGGTAAAAAATTTGTATCCCGGGCCATAACCTGCACTGGTGACCACGGCTCGGGCGGCAGCGTCCACGGAGCCAGATAATTTTCCGGCGCGGGCAGCGTCGAGCGCGGCGTCCTGCGCTTTGCGAACAATCTCAAATACAGTTTGAATTTTGGCGGATGGTTTTCCAAATACTCCGGTACGCGTGATATCGGACTGGTAGCCCTCCACCGTGCAGCCACCATCTATCAGGACCACGTCGCCGTCTTTCAGTGTTTGCGGTTGCTTGCTGCCGTGCGGCAGCGCCGCCGAGGCGCCCAGTAAAACCAACGCCTCGCCGTGCAGATTCATTTTCGCAAATCCGGCAATGACCAGCTCGCCGATGGATTCCTGGGACATGCCCTCTTTCAGATTGGCAAAAACCTCGCGGAAGACATCGCATGTTGCGGCGCAGGCCAGGCGCATGAGTTCCAGTTCGTGCGGCGATTTGCGCGCGCGGCAGGCGATGGTGACGGGATCAGCGGAGACCGTCTCGTACGCCGGAGCGGCGGCGCGCAGATGATCAGAAAAAGTGAACGGGAGCGCCTCGTCCATCCCGAGGCGGCCTGCGCGGATGCCGCGATCAGCGAGCGTGGCGGCGATAAGTTTGGTGGGGCTTTCGTCTTCCTGCCACACGCGAACTTCAAGCGGATTGCGCATGGATTCGCGCATGCGCGACTCTTCGAAACTAGGGGAGATAAGAATCGGCTGGCCGGAGCGCGGCAGGACCAAGGCCAGAAGGCGCTCACTGAGATGCCAGCGGATGCCGGAGAAATAATAAAGCGACGTGCCCGGACCGAGCAGCAGCGCGTCGAACTTGGGATCGAGCTGGCCCATCAATTCCTGCGCATGCAGCAGCCGCGCGTGG
>JBBRPU010000217.1:0-6086 GCA_038227545.1 Candidatus Acidiferrales bacterium | reverse complement strand
GCCCACAGCGGTTTTCCCGGTGAGGTTGATGGGTGGCTTGGACATTTCGGAAGCAATCGCGGCAGAAACATCTGTTTCAGCCGCGGCACCAAAAAGTATCACATCCGCGTCCCACTGCGTTTGTAACTGCGTGGCAAGTTCCGCGAAGCGCGATGGTGGCCAGCATTTCGCGGAACCGTAGGCGGCACCCGCACCGATGGCGACGCGTGTGGAGTGCGGACGGGAGCCCGCCGCGGCAAGAAGATCGGCAGCGCGTTGGCGCGCGACTTCCGGGATGCGCAGCTGAAGGAAGGATTCGTCCGGGACGGAACCTATCCAGCCGGCGCGGCGCAGTAATTCGAGGTAGTAAAACTTTTCGTGCGCGGGGATTTCTCCTGCTTTCGGCACTGGGATAGCCTTCGTGAGCAGCAGGCTGCGGCCATCGCGGGCGTATCCGATGCGCTCAGGAATTCCCGCCCGCCAAGCGAGCCAGGCGGCGTCGAAGGCGTTCTGCATCAGTATCGCGACATCAAATTTTTGGGCGCGCAACTCGGAAGCCAAGCGCTCGCGCCCAGCTACACCGGAATGCGCGCCGCGATGGTCGTAGACGATTAATTCGTCAGCAACGTTTTGGTCGCGATAGATATCAGCCACGTAGGAGCGCGCCAGGATGACGATTTTATCTTCAGGGCCATTGTGGCTGGCGCGAATCGCGCGTATGGCGGGAAGAGCCATGATGGCGTCGCCGATCCAGTTGGTAGCGCGGATAAGAATTTTCATACTAGCGCTCCGCGCGCTTGGAGCAAATTATTAATTCCAGAGAGCAGGCCAGCTTCGCCGGTAATCTGCAGCTCGATAATGGAAACGAAGACAGGCAAATCTGAAAACTTCACACTCTCGAGATTCCATGAATCTTTTTCCGTCGTGACCAGGGCTTTCGCGCCCACTCGGTGGGCAGTTTGCTCGATCTTGCGGACATCGTCGGGAGTGTAACGATGATGATCGGCGAAAAACATGCGCCCCGAGACAGAAAGGCCCCAAATTTTCAGATCGCGCTCGAAGGCCTCCGGATTGCCAATGCCGCAAAATACAAAAAACGGCCCGCCGCTCAGTTGGGGAGCGGTTAGCAGCTCGCCTTCGACGCCATCAAGGCGGCGAAATCCCCGCAAGACTGTAGACGCGCCGAAAATCGGCAGTTTCCCGAAACCCTGAATAATTTGCTTGGCATTTTCTTCATTTTCCAGTCGCGTGAAGACGATGATATCTGCGCGGCCGATGGCTGAGGTCTTCTCGCGCATGGGCCCGGCGGGCAACAGAGCTTGCCCACCCATCGGCTGAGAAGCGTCAAGCAAGACCATGTCGAGATCGCGAGCGAGTTGCAGATGCTGGAAGCCGTCGTCTAGAAGAAAAATATCGATGGGCTGCTGGGATTCGAGTTTTCTGCCCTGGAGGTAGCGGTCTTTGCCCACCCCGAACGACACGCGATTTTGCAAACGCGATTTCATGAGCTGCACTTCGTCGCTGGTTCCGGCAGTACCGCGATAACCACGCGTGAGAATGGCGACGCGCTTACCCTGCGCCAGCAACCGCTCCGCCAGCCAAATAACCATCGGTGTTTTTCCCGTGCCCCCCACGGAAATGTTTCCTACGCTGATGACCGCGCCTTTGAGACGCTTTTTTTTCAGCCAACCCCGGGCGTGGAGCGCGGCCCGCGCGGAGACGACGAAACCATAAAGCAGAGACGCGGGCCACAGCAAGATGCGAAGCGGCCGCGAAAGTGTCATTGCGCGGCAACACCTCGCTCCGCAGAGCTATCGAGATAGAGGGAGATCGCCGACATGGCCCGGTCGGTAGCGCCGCGACTGTCTTCCACCAGCACGCGAGCCTTTTCACCCATCACGTGCATGCGTTCCGGTTCGCGAAAAAATTCTATCCACGCCACGCCAGCGTCCTCGGGACTTTCCACCTGGACGGCTGCGCCGGCAGCCACGAAGCGCGCAGCCATTTCCGAAAAATTTTCCATCGAAGGGCCAAAGACCGGAATTTTGCCAAACGCCGCAGGCTCCAAAATGTTATGCCCGCCGGAAGGCACGAGTGAGCCGCCTACGAACACGCCGTCGGCACAACGATACAGCGAAGCAAGCTCACCGATGCTATCGAGCAGCAGCACGGTGACATCCTTAGGGATATCCACGGAGGTAGCGGATTGCGGGCTCGCGCCGTTTGCCGAAGTCGGAATCGGTAACTGCGAGCGGCGAAGAAATTTGCGGCGCGATTCGTGAATGAAATCGGCGGCGGGCTCGAAGCGCTCCGGCTTGCGCGGCGCGAGGACCAGCAAGGCGTTGGGATGTTCGCCCTGCAAAGTGCCAAAAGCAATAAGCGCCAGGGGTTCTTCCGTGGCGACTACACTGCCGGCAACGATGATCGGGCTTCGGCCCGAGCGCACCGCTTCCGCCGCAAGCCAATTCGCGACCGGAGTGGGAGCGGGAAGCTCCAGATCGTATTTGAGGTTGCCGCTGGCGCGCACACGGTCCGGCGGCGCCCCAAGAAAACGAATCCGCTCGGCGTCGTTTTCGCTCTGCATCAAAAACAAGTTGGCATCAGATAGCGCACGCTTCAGAAAAGGGCGGAGGAAAAAACCGAAACTGCTGAAATATTTTTGATAGCGAGCAAACGACCGATCGGAAATTCGGCCGCTGACAAAAAAAACTGGTACGTCGCGCCGCCGCGACTCACGCAGAAAATTAGGCCAGATTTCGGTCTCCAGAATAATTATGAGCGCCGGCCTCACCACATCTAGCATGCGCCTCACCGCGAACGCCCAGTCCAGCGGAAAATAAATGACCGCATCGGCGAACGGCATGCGCTCGCGCGCCAGCGCCTGTCCGGTAATCGTGGTGGTGGAAATGATGAGCAGCCGATCCGGGTAAGCCTCTTTTAGTTTGCGCGCCAGCGTCACGCCAGACAGAACTTCCCCGACGGACACTGCGTGCAGCAGGATGGAGTTTTTTGGCGCGCCCAGCTTCTGCAGCGAAGGATAAGACAGGCCGAGCCGCTCACCTAGGTTCGAAAGGTATTTTCCGTGACGCAATCCCTGGACCAACCAATACGGAAGGAGCGCAAGCGCAGCAATCGCCAACAAGAAGCTGTAAATGAAATACACTAAGCGTGGCTCCGGTCTGTAGCCGCAGGTAGCAAGGCACGACGCTCGGCTCCCGCGCTGGGGCAACCCAGCACATCACCCTGGAATCGAAAGCGTCAGATGAGAAGAGTCTATTATAACGCGATGCGAAACCTAACCAGGACAGTTCCGTTTTTTGCGGCCTGCGTTGCGGCGAGCATATATTCTTCTGCCGCGCCGCAAGCAACCCAGCAAACATCGTTGAAAAAGGCGGCGCTCGAAACGCATGAAGGTCTGACCATTTCGGTGCAGCCGTGGACAAGTGCGGCCCTCTACAAAGCGAAATTCCCAAAAAAGTCTCCCTACGACGCCGGCGTAATTGCCATGCAGGTGACCTTTCGAAATGATTCCGATGACAGCCTCAAGGTCGGCCTTGAACGCATCCGCCTGGCGGTACAGGTTGACGCCGACAATCGCCAGGAACTGCAGGCACTGACGGCCGCGCAGGTCACGGACGAAATCTTAAAGCCCGGCGGCAAAGACCCGTCCAAAGCGCGCGCGAAAATCCCTCTGCCCGTAAGCATCCCGAGAAGCAGCAATGACAAAAAGTGGAAAGAGATCGAGCAACAAGCAGAACTTGCCGGGGTTCCCGCCAACGTGCTGGCGCCGCACAGCACGGTGCAAGGACTTCTGTATTTCGACATGCAGGGCCAGTTTGATCTGCTGAATGGCGCCCACCTGTACGTTCCGGATATCACCGCGATGGAGAAAAACCGCTCGCTGACCTACTTTGAAATTGACTTGAGCGGTTCGGCAGCGAGATAAATCACCGCTTCCTGTTTCCGAGCAAAACAAATTAGAAGACGCGCCGTGCGCGGGAAAATTGCACGAGTTTGCGCGCACCGGAATGCTCGGCTAGGATGGCATGTGCAGAATATTTCTGAATCTCGCGGCCAAATGTTAAGCCTCCTCGAAGAATTAAACCCCGAACAACGTGTCGCGGCAGAAACGACGGAAGGGCCGCTGCTTATCCTCGCGGGCGCGGGCACCGGCAAGACTCGCGCCATCACGTTTCGCATGGCTAACTTGATCGCCAGCGGCGTTTCCTCTGAAGCCATCCTGGCGGTGACCTTCACCAACAAAGCCGCTCAGGAAATGCGCACGCGCGTGTCGGACTTGCTGTTGCGCGCTGGCGTGCCGCCGTCCTCGCCATGGCTTTCGACATTTCATTCGCTATGCGCGCGCCTGCTGCGACGCGAAGCGGTGCACGCCGGCCTCCCGAAAGATTTTGTTATCTACGACGATGACGATCAGCTCGCCGCAGTCAAGTTAACCATGGCTACGCTGAAGATCGACGACGACGCGTTGACGCCGCGAAATGTTTTGAGCCGCATCAGCCACGCCAAAAACCACGGAAAAACCGCGGAGATGATTCGCGCCGAGGCCATAGATAAGAATGGTCGGCACGTCGCGGATATTTTTACCGCCTACGAGAAGCAGTTGAAGCAGGCCGGCGCGCTGGATTTCGACGATCTGTTATTGCGCACCGTTAAGCTGCTGCGAGACGCTCCGTCCGTTCGCGAAAAGTGGCAGGCCCGGTTCCAATACATCCTCGTGGATGAATATCAGGATACCAACCGCGTGCAGTACGAGTTGCTGCGGCTGCTGACCGGACCAAACCATAATCTGTGCGTGGTGGGCGATGAAGACCAGTCCATCTACCGCTGGCGTGGCGCGGACGTATCCATCCTCCTCAGTTTTTCACGCGATTTCCCGGATGCCAAGGTCATCAAGCTGGAGCGCAATTACCGCTCGACCCAGCAGATTCTGAATGCCGCCGGCGCGGTGGTGGCCAACAATCCCGAGCGCTTGGGGAAAACGCTGAGCGCGGTGAACGGCGCGGGCGCGAATCTGCGCTACTTTGAAGCGCGCGATGCGCAGGCGGAAGCCGAGTTTGTAGCCGGAGAGCTCGAGCGCATCCTGGGTGACGATTCCTCGCAAACCTGCGCGGTGGAGTACCGCACAAACTTTCAATCGCGTGCCTTCGAAGAGGCCTTTCGCCGCCGGGGAGTGCGTTACAAGTTGGTGGGCGGATTCAGTTTTTACAACCGCGCGGAAGTAAAAGATGCGCTGGCGTATGTCCGCCTGGCGATGCATCCCGACGACGATGTTTCTCTGCTGCGAGTTTTAAATGTCCCGCCGCGCGGAATTGGCAAGACCACGCTGGATGCGCTGCGAGAGACCGCGCGAGCCGATGACTCTTCGCTCTGGGCCGCCATCGGTAAATTTGTTTCGGGTGCGGCCGGAGGACGAGCGGTTACACCGCTAAAAGTATTCCAGGAAATGATCGGCAAGCTACAGGCGGCGCTGGCAGAAAAAGAGCCGGCGGATTTTCTGCACACCGTGCTGGACGAAACCGGCTACATGGATATGTTGAAGGACCGCAACACTCCCGATGATGTGGCGCGGCTCGAAAATCTGGAAGAGTTGACGCGCGCAGTGGCGGAGAGCATGGACGCAGGCGAGGCGTTCTCGGATTTTCTGGATGCCGCCGCGCTGGTAAGCGATGCGGATTCGTTCGAAGGCAAGCCCGGCGTTACCTTAATTACGTTGCACAGCACCAAGGGTCTGGAGTTCGATCACGTTTTCCTGACCGGTCTGGAAGAAGGCATTTGCCCGCACAGCCGTTCCTTGAACGAAGAAAAAGGGATCGAGGAAGAACGCCGGCTGTGCTACGTCGGCATGACCCGAGCAAGAAAATCTCTGACGCTTAGCCGCGCGATCTACCGGCGAATTTTTGGCAACGAGCAACAGATGCGCGCCTCCATTCAATCGCGATTTCTGACCGAGATTCCGAGCGAGCTGGTGGACACCGTGCGCGGATCCATGTCGGAAATTGGCGAAAAACGGCGCTACGAGTTGGATCCGGAATATTCGTATTCGTCGGAAGAATTTTTGCAGCGCGTACGAGGCGGCGCCAAGCCGT
>JBBRPU010000216.1:0-6093 GCA_038227545.1 Candidatus Acidiferrales bacterium | reverse complement strand
TTCCACGAGGGCTTTGTCGCGGCCGAATCGGGTGCTGCCGCCGCCAGATAATACATAACCGTGGACACTCGATTTTCGGCCGGTTGTTGCGCTCATTGACGGCTTACAGTGAAACACGAAATCGGAAGGAAGTGGTCTTCAGTGAGGGATAGAAAAATTCTCCTGACGGGCGCGGGCTAGTATTCTTGAGGACACCCTCATCGAGATCGCTAGAACTGACCTCTTCTTCAGTAGGCCTAACGTTTACATTCACTTAGGTGCAGGAGAAACATGAGTGTGATGCACTAAGATTTTAGGTCGAAATAACGTTGACTTCAAAGCTTGTTCTGTTATATTAGCAGTCGACTAGGAGGAGTGCTAATTCCCTTCCTCCCCGGTCCAACCGTAACACTTACCTAAATGGAGGTTCTTTCAAGATGGCAGTGAATCTTACACCGCTGCACGACCGTGTGATCGTGAAGCGCATTGAAGAAAAAGAAAGCGTCAAGGGTGGCATCATTATTCCGGACTCCGCCAAAGAGAAACAGCAAGAGGGCGAAGTGATTGCCGTGGGACCAGGCAAGCGGGAAAAGGATGGAATTCATCCGCTGGACGTAAAAGTTGGCGATCGCGTGCTGTTCGGCAAATACGGCGGAACAGAAATCAAGATCGAAGACGAAGACCTGCTGATCCTGCGCGAAGAAGAGATTCTCGCGAAACTGGGCGGCCAGGCGAAAGCAGCCAAGAAGTAACGGTGGTTAAGCGCTTCCGGCTTCAAAAAGGAAGCAGAGCCGGTTTTTCCGGAGCGTCCGGGTAGAGCCGAGTAGTTGTGGTGGGCAGTAATTAAGATATTAGGCAACAAACGAAACTGAGTCCATTTAATCAGGAGGATTTACCAGTATGGCGAAGCAGATAGTAACAGGTGAGGCGTCCCGCCAGGCGATTTTGCGCGGCGTGAACGCTCTTGCCGACGCAGTGAAGATTACGCTCGGCCCCAAGGGCCGCAACGCGGTCATCGAAAAGAAGTTCGGCGCGCCGATCATCACCAAAGACGGCGTAACGGTAGCGAAAGAAATCGAATTGCGCGATCCGCTCGAGAACATGGGCGCGCAAATGGTTCGCGAAGTGGCTTCGAAGACCAGCGACGTGGCTGGCGACGGAACCACTACGGCAACCGTGCTGGCGCAGGCGATCTTCCGCGAAGGCGTGAAGACGGTGGCGGCAGGATCGAGCCCGACAGCTCTGAAGCGCGGTATTGAACGCGCGGTGGAAGTTGCCGTGGAAGAGATCAAACGGCTGCACAAAGATGTGAAGGGCGACATGATCGCCCAGGTTGGCACCATTTCCGCCAACAACGACAAGCAGATCGGCGGCATCATCGCCGAAGCGATGAAGAAGGTCGGCAAGGACGGCGTCATCACCGTGGAAGAATCCAAGACCATGGAAACGACGCTGGAAGTGGTCGAAGGTATGCAATTCGACCGCGGGTACCTGTCTCCTTACTTCATTACCGATCCGGAGCGCATGGAATCGATTCTGGAAGATTGCCGTATTTTGATCCACGAAAAGAAAATCAGTTCGATGAAGGATTTGCTGCCTTTGCTGGAGCAGACCGCCAAGATGGGCAAGCCCCTCTTGATCATTGCTGAAGATGTGGAAGGCGAAGCGCTGGCCACTTTGGTGGTCAACAAACTGCGTGGCACGCTGCAATGCGCTGCCGTCAAGGCTCCTGGCTTTGGCGACCGCCGCAAGGCCATGCTCGAGGACATCGCGACGCTCACGGGCGGAAAAGCGATTACCGAAGACTTGGGACTTAAGCTCGAGAATGTGAAGCTTGAGGATCTGGGCCGCGCCAAGAAAATCACCATCGACAAGGACAACACCACGATCGTGGAAGGCTATGGCAAGTCCGGAGACATCGAAGGACGCGTCAAGCAGATCCGCTCGCAGGTGGAGAACACCACTTCCGACTACGACAAGGAGAAGTTGCAGGAGCGCCTTGCGAAGCTGGTCGGCGGAGTAGCGGTGATCAAGGTGGGAGCGGCAACCGAAACCGAGCTGAAGGAAAAGAAGGCTCGCGTTGAGGACGCCATGCACGCGACCCGCGCAGCCGTCGAGGAAGGCATCGTTCCCGGCGGAGGCACGGCGCTGTTGCGCTGCATATCGGCCATCGAGAAGCTCAAGCTGCATGATGACGAGGCGGTGGGAGTCGGCATCGTGAAGCGCGCGCTCGAAGAACCAGCCCGCCAGATCGCGCACAACGCCGGAGCTGAAGGCGCGGTGGTGATCGGCAAAGTCCGTGAGTCGAAGGAAGAGAACTACGGTTTCAACGCGGAAACCGGCGAGTACGGCGACATGGTGAAGATGGGCGTAATTGACCCGGCCAAGGTTACCCGGCTCGCGTTGCAGAACGCGGCTTCGATCGCCGGCCTGATGCTCACGACGGAAGCGCTCGTCGCGGAGTTGAAGGAAGACGATAAGAAGGCGGCTGCAGCCGGCGGTGGTCCAGGCGGCCCCGGCGGTATGGGCGGCATGTACTAAGACTGCTCCGATTTATTGGAGTGCAGGGGGCGTTCCGGAAGACGGGGCGCCCCTTTTTTTGTTTTGTGAAGCGGGGCAACATCCAGATGCCAAGTAACCGGCGTAGAGTGATAGAGGTATTTCGGCATGAAACTGCGAATCGGTATCGTGATATTGGGGCTTGCGGCTAGCTTGACGGCGCTGGCGTTGATGGGTTCCTTCGGCGTCCACGATGTGGCGGCGTCTCAAGGGATTGCGCATGGTGCTGCTATTCCGGTGATTGTGGAGTTGTTTACTTCGGAAGGTTGCTCGAGTTGTCCGCCTGCGGATCAGCTGCTGGCCAAGCTGGAAGCGGAGCAGCCGATCGGAAATGTGGAAGTTATTGCGCTGGAGCAGCATGTGGATTATTGGAATAACGGCGGATGGATGGATCCGTTTTCATCGAGCAGCTTTACGGTGCGACAGTATGACTACGCCGGCGCGCTGGGAAATGGCAATGCCTATACGCCGCAGATGGTAGTGGATGGGGAGAAGGAATTTGTGGGCAGCCGTGCGGGGCAGGCCAGGAGCGCTATAGAGCAAGCGGGGAGCAAAAAGAAAGCGGAAGTGACGGTGACTGCGGCCGGGCGCGACAAAGGTGACAAGTTTCAAGTGAGCGTTGGAGCGGTGCCGAGTTTTTCGAACGGGGATACGGCTGAGGTTTGGATGGCCATCACTGAGACGGGATTGCATTCGAACGTGAGGGGCGGAGAAAATTCCGGGGAAGATTTGCATCACGCCGCGGTAGTGCGCAAATTGTGGAAGATTGGAACGGTCAAGCAGCCGGGTGCGGGTTCCTTTGCGGGCGAAGAGCTCGTCAAGATGGATCGCGGGTGGAAGCGCGAGAATACGCGCGTGGTGGTTTTCGTGCAGGAAAAGAAAAGCAAGAAAATACTGGGAGCTGGAAGCGTGAAGCTGCAGCCGCAAGGCTAAACACCAACTGGTTTCGGAGGATGGCGTAATGGCGATGGTGAGCGGAGAATTTGCGGTAAAGATGAATCCGCAGAAAGCGGACAATGCAGAGGCGGAAAGCGCGGGACTGAGCCGGATGTCATTGGATAAGCACTATCGCGGGGAGCTCGACGCCACCGGCAAGGGCGAAATGATTAGCATCATGACGGAAGTGAAGGGCTCCGGCGTTTATGTGGCCATTGAGCGCGTGAGCGGTACGTTGAGCGGCCGCAGCGGCAGCTTCCTGCTGCATCACCGGGGCGTTATGACACGCGGCGTGCCAGAACTGAGCATTACGGTTGTGCCGGATTCAGGCACCGGCGATCTGGCGGGGCTGACTGGTGAGATGCAAATCAAATTTCCCGAGGGGAAACACTTTTACGAGTTCAACTACGGTTTGCCCGCGGATCAATGAGCGGAATTCGTTATCGAGCGCCTGATTTCCAACCCCAGATTTGCTAAATTCCCCGGCTTGCCACAAGTTCCACAGGTCTGCTAATGTCGGCGTGGTTTTAACGGCTTCCAGGGGAGCCACAGCCATGACTGGGGTTTTGCAGCGGCTTTTGCCGCGTGAAGAGGGCTTTTACCACCTCTTCGTCAAGCAGGCAGACAACATTTATGTAGGCGCGAAGGCGCTGGTAGAGATGCTTTCGCACTACACCGGGGTTCCGGAGCAAGTGCAAAGCATCAAGGCCATCGAGCACAACGGCGACGACATCACCCACAGCATTCTGACCAAGCTGAACCAGACTTTTATCACCCCGTTTGACCGCGAAGACATCCACGAGTTGTGCAGCCAACTGGATGACGTGATTGATCTGATTGACGCGGCGGCGAGCCGTTTTGTGCTGTATCGGGTGGATGAGATCCGACCGGGGACGATCGAGCTGGTGAAAGTGCTGGTGGCGACGACCGCGGTGGTGGCCGAGGCGGTTCGCGCGCTGGAAACTCCGGAAAAGGCTTTGAAACACTGCATCGAAATCAATCGCCACGAAAATGAAAGCGACCGGTTGTGCCGCACCTTGATTGCGCAGTTATTTGACGAAGAGCGCGATCCGGTGCAGATCATCAAATGGAAAGAGATATTCGAAGTCATCGAGACCGCGGTGGATAAGTGCGAAGACGTTGCGAATGTAATCGAAGGCGTGATCCTCAAGAGCGCATAACCTGCCGATGCTATCCATGGAATTATTCACTGCCGGCCCAAGTCTGGGTCGTGACTGTCGAGTCTGTTTTAATTTGGTAGCGAGTTGTACCGGTGGATAACTTCAGCCTGCTGCTTACGGTCATCGGGCTTACCTTAATTTTCGAATTTTCCAATGGCTGGCACGACGCCGCCAATTCCATCGCAACAGTGGTTTCTACCCGGGTGCTTACGCCGTTTCGCGCGGTGGCGTGGGCGGCATTCTGGAATTTTGTGGCGGCGTTTGTATTCGGCACGGCGGTGGCAAAAACCATCGGCAAAGGTATGGTGCACATCGAAACGGTGGACCAGAAAGTCTTGCTGGCGGGATTGCTGGGCGCGATTTCGTGGAACTTCATAACGTTAATACTTGGTTTGCCGACCAGTTCGTCGCACGCATTGATGGGCGGGTATGGGGGGGCCGCCGTGGCCAAGTCTGGATTTGGCGCGCTGATTCTGAGTGGCTGGACCAAGCCGGTGTTATTCATCTTTCTGGCTCCAATCATCGGGCTAATCGTTGGCGCGGCGGTGACCATCGCGACGAGCTGGATTGTGCGAAGGCAGCGACCGCGAAAAGTGGACAAATGGTTCCGACGGCTGCAATTGTTTTCGGCGGCGGCGTACAGCCTGGGGCACGGCACTAATGACGCGCAAAAAGGCATGGGGATCATCACCACGGCGCTGGTGGCTGGCGGCGCGCTGAGCACGTACGCGGTGCCCTACTGGGTTATTATTTGCTGCCACCTGGCGATGGCGGGCGGTACCATGGCGGGCGGCTGGCGCATCATTAAGACTATGGGGCAGCGGATTACCAAGCTGACTCCCTTCGGCGGGTTTGCGGCGGAATCCGCTGGGGCGCTGACGCTGATTGGCACCGCGCACTTCGGAATTCCGGTGAGCACCACACACACGATCACCGGCGCGATCGTGGGAGTAGGGGCGACGCGGCGGCTGTCGGCGGTGCGCTGGGGAGTCACACGGCGGATTGTGTTTGCGTGGATATTGACAATACCGGGCGCGGCATTCGTGGGCGCGGCGGTGTTTCATGGAATGCAGCTGTGGCTAAAGTAGGGTTGTTGAGGAAACTCCGAGTCGAGCATGGCTGAAAACAAGGCGCCGTTTACGAGTGTGGAGGAAGCGGTCGAAGAAATTCGGCAGGGGCGCATGATTGTGCTCGTGGACGATGAAGATCGCGAGAACGAAGGCGATCTGACGATGGCGGCGGAAAAAATTTCACCGGAAGCCATTAACTTCATGGCGAAGTACGGGCGCGGGTTGATATGCCTGACGCTGACGGAGCAGCGTTGCGACGAATTACATTTGCCACTGATGTCGCCGATCAATACTTCGGTGCATGGCACGGCGTTTTGCGAAGCGATTGATGCGCGGCTGGGCGTGAGTACGGGGATTAGCGCGTCGGA
>JBBRPU010000215.1:0-6097 GCA_038227545.1 Candidatus Acidiferrales bacterium | reverse complement strand
TTCCGTTCGATGGCATAGCGCAACGTGCGTAAGAGTCCGCGTGACTCAATTTCTCCTTTTATGAGGTAGTCCTGCGCACCGTCCTGCAAAGCCTGGGTCGCCATCGATTCGTCATCGAGACCGGTGACTACCACAATGGGCACGCGCGGCGCCGCGGCACGAGCGCGCCGCACGGCCGCCAGTCCCTGCGCGTCCGGAAGTCCCAGATCGAGGACGATAATGTCCACGAGTGAACTCGCAAGATGCTTTTCGGCGTCAGCCATACAACCGACATGCGTCAAGGCTGTCTTGTAAGAACCCTCGTCATCAAACATCTCACGCAAGAGACGCGCGTCTCCCGGATTATCCTCAACC
The DNA here is from genome assembly GCA_038227545.1 of Candidatus Acidiferrales bacterium. GTDB lineage: Bacteria > Acidobacteriota > Terriglobia > Acidiferrales > UBA7541 > Acidiferrum. The sequence goes on along the minus strand of JBBRPU010000215.1, from coordinate 5,743 downwards.
AGCAAGAGCACTCTTATAGGTTTGGGGCTCATCCGCTTTGCCTTTGCTGAGGCAACTTCACCTTGGTAAGCCAGAAATCGTTGATGCTTTTTACCAGCGCTTCAAAGGCGTCCAACTGAACGGGCTTGTTCAGGTAACAATTAGCCTGAAGTTGGTAGCTTTTTACGATGTCGGCCTCGGCTTCGGATGTGGTGAGGATGACGGTCGGTATCGTTTTCAGGTCGTCATCCTGCTTGATGAGCGTAAGGACTTCGCGGCCATCCATTTTCGGAAGGTTCAGGTCCAGAAGAATCAGGTCCGGGCGCGGAGCATGAGAGTGGGCTCCTTCACGCCTGAGAAACGCCATGGCTTCGACTCCGTCCACGGCGACGTGCAGATGAATAGTTTTGTTGGCGTCCTTGAATGCTTCCCGTGTGAGGCGCACGTCGCCGGGGCTGTCTTCAACCAGCAGAACTTCAATAGGCATACCGTCTCCTCCGATGTACATCACGCGTTGGACTCCGCACCGGCCAGGGAGAATTCAAACGTCGAACCTTGCCCCGGTTGTGAGCTAACCGAGATATTGCCGCCATGACGCTCCACAATTTTTTTGCAGATGGCCAAGCCGATGCCGGTGCCAGCGAACTCTTCCCGCTTGTGCAAGCGCTGAAACATAACGAAAATTTTTTCGAAATACTGGGAGTCAATCCCGAGGCCATTGTCTTTCACGGAAAATAACCATTTATTGCCGCCATTTTTTGCCGCTGATACGTGAATTCTGGGGATTCCGGTCTTCTGATACTTGATGGCATTGCCAACCAAATTCTGAAACAGCTGAACCAGTTGCATTTCGTCGGCCAATACGGCGGGCAAGGGATCGTGGGTAATGATCGCGCCGCTGTCTTGAATTCCGCCGCGCAGATTCAGCAATGCCTGTTCAAAAACTTCCTCGCTGGAGGTCTCCTGCAATTCCTTGCCTTTGGTGCCAATTCGCGAATAGGCCAGGAGATCTTGAATGAGCCTCTGCATGCGACTGGCGCCGTCAACGGCGTAGGCGATGAAGTCGTCAGCATCGGCGTCCAGTTTTCCCTTATAGCGACGCGATAGAAGCTGGGTGTAACTGGCCACCATGCGCAACGGTTCCTGGAGGTCGTGCGAAGCTATGTAGGCGAATTGACCGAGTTCTTCGTTGGAGCGCTTCAGTTCTTCCACCTTGTAAAGCAGGTGGACCTCAGCCTGTTTGCGCACGCTGATGTCGCGAATGGCGGCGGTGACCAGCATGCCTTCCGCGCTCTCCAGGGGACTCAGCATGATTTCAATGGGGAACTCTGTGGCGTCTTTTCGGCGCGCCCGCAGTTCGATGCCGGTACCGATCTGCTGAGACAGCGCGTCTTCCACAGAACGCAGCGCATCGGCGGTCAAGCGCTCCGCGAAGCCTTCGGGGATGATATTTTTTATTTTCTGGCCGACAAGTTCGTCGCGCCGGTAACCGAATTGTTTTTCAGCCTGCACATTGAGCAGACAATCTCTCCGTTTTGATCCACCACCACCATGGCGTCGGGGGCGGCTTCCAGCAGGCCCCGGTAGCGGCCTTCCATCTGCGCCAGATGTTCTTTCGCGGCTTTGCGCACGCTGATGTCGCGGATGGCCGCGGTGACCAGTGTGCCTTCGGCGCTTTCCAGCGGACTGAGCATAATCTCGATAGGAAACTCAGTGCCGTCTCTGCGGAGAGCAATTAACTCAATCCCTGTACCGATCTGCTGCGCGAGAGCTTCCGCGGCGCTGCGGGTGCCGTCGGCGATGAGGCGCTCGGCAAAACCCTGGGGGATGAAGTTTTTAACCTTTTGGCCGACCAATTCGTCGCGGCGATAGCCGAATTGTTTTTCTGCCTGCACGTTGAGTAACACGATTTCGCCGGTTTGGTTTACCACCACCATGGCGTCCGGGGCGGCTTCCAGCAGGCCCCGGTAGCGGCCTTCCATCTGTGCGAGGTGTTCTTCCGCGGCTTTGCGCACGCTGATGTCACGGATGGCGGTGGTGACCAGGGTACCTTCGGCGCTTTCGAGCGGGCTCAACATGATCTCGATGGGAAATTCGGTGCCGTCTTTGCGCAGCGCGATTAATTCAATGCCGGTGCCGATCTGTTGCGCCAAGGCCTCCGCGGCGCTGCGGGTGCCGTCGGCGATGAGGCGTTCGGCAAAGCCTTCGGGGATGATGTTTTTGACCTGTTGGCCGACCAGTTCGTCGCGGCGATAGCCGAACTGTTTTTCGGCTTGCACGTTCAGCAAAACAATTTTGCCGGCCTGGTCAACCACGACAATGGCGTCGGGTGCGGCTTCCAACAGACCGCGATAACGGCCTTCCATCTGCACAACGCGTTCTTCGGCGGCTTTGCGCACGCTGATGTCGCGAATGGCGGCGGTGACCAGGGTGCCTTCGGCGCTTTCGAGCGGGCTCAACATGATCTCGATGGGAAATTCGGTGCCATCTTTGCGAAGGCCGACTAACTCAATGCCGGTGCCAATTTGTTGCGCGAGAGCTTCCGCGGCGCTGCGGGTGCCGTCGGCGATGAGGCGCTCGGCAAAACCTTCGGGGATGATGTTCTTAACCTGCTGGCCGACCAGCTCGTCGCGGCGATAGCCAAATCGTTTTTCGGCTTGTACGTTCAACAGCACAATCTCGCCGGCCTGGTTCACCACCACCATGGCATCCGGGGCGGCTTCCAGCAGCCCGCGATATTTCGCGCCGGATTCCTTGCTTTCGCTGAGGTCGCGGCTAACTTCACAAAAGCCGCGAAGCTTGCCGTTGGAATTACGCAAAGCGGTGAGGGTAACGCTTTCCAAAAATCGCGAACCGTCTTTGCGAACGCGCATGACCTGCGCTTCATGGCGACCGTGAACTCCGGCCAGCCGCAAGACTTCAGAGGGTTGTCCGCGGGTGATCTCTTCCGCCGGGAAAAAACGGGAATAGTTCTGGCCGATGATTTCGGCGGCCTTGTAGCCTTTGATGCGCTCGGCGACGGCATTCCAACTGACTACGGTTCCGACGGGATCCAGCATGAAAATGGCGTAGTCCTGAACGTCGTTGAGGAGCATGCGATATTTTTCGTCGCTGTCGCGGAGGGAGAGTTCGGCGATGTGGCGGGCGGAATTGTCACGCTGCGCGCTCCAGACCGCCACGCCGGCAACTAAAAATCCGAGGACGCAGGCGAGCGTGAGTAGTACTATGCCGCGAAATGCAAAGGCAGCTATCAGAAGGAGCGCAAAAATAGCGGACCCCAGGGCGAGGCCCATCTTTCCGCTCCAAAGGGAATTCAAATTTGTTGGCAACGAGATGGATTACGGATTCCGTCGGGAGCACTTCGCCGGACGCGGTGCGGCAACCCGAGACAGAACATCACTTTCTGGAAGGGACCCTAAGCGTATACCGGGTTTACGAAGGATCAAGCCTGGCGCGCCGCGCCATGCCTAATAAGGTACGAGAGCGGTTGCCGGGAGATCGGCGGTGGAACTGAAGAGAGATTCCTCGGGTAGCTATTCTTCGTGATCCAGGGGTTGTCCGTCTGGACCAGTCTGCACTTCGGACTTCTTGCCGCCGGTGACGACCTGGGCTTCGTAGGCGACGAGGTGGCCTTTTTTGCTTATGGATTCTACTTTGGTGATTTTGCCTTCTCCGGCCCTGGCTTGCAGGCCTGCTTTGATCGCTGGCGCCAGAGCGTCAAGATCCACCTGCTCCTCGACTTCCAGCACTGCACCGCTGGCGTCCATCTGAACATCCTTGGTGTGGCCATTTATGAGCATCTCGACTTCGTAAGTGGTCTGGCCATTTTCTTTCTCTTCGTTGAAGCCGCGAATGGTCGCGCCCTGGCTTTGTTCTACGACAGTCTTCTCAACCGCCGCTGGGAGCTCTGCGCGTTTGATATGCTTTTCCTGAGCAAACGCGCTTCCGGCTAGCAGCAGACTTACTAGCGACAAGCAGATTTTTTGCGGCGACATGAGTTTTACTCCTGCGTTCCAACTTACTCGAACGGATTAGCGTCACGTTGAGATACGAGCTTCCAGCCGTGACTCTCCAGATGCGGTTGGGCTTTACTGCACGACTTCGTAGACGCGAATGGCCGCCGGGGCTGCTCCGTGGTGCGGAACCGCCAAATAATAACGATTCAGCTCGGGAACGAGGATGGCGGTCTTGGCGCGAAAGGCCGTGGGAATATGGCCGACTTTTTTGTAGTGGTCGGCGTCCTGGCGCTCAAATACATCGGTGAACATGGTGCCGGCAAAGTAGACGCGCTTTCTGTCGGGACTGACAGGCATGTCATCCACCATGCCTGCGGCGTCAAGGCTGCTCATGATCTTTCCTGAATCGGAATCTAGAACGAACAGTTTAGGAGGAACTCGTCCACCGACCAACAACCTGTGATTGGCTTCATCGAAAGCGATGGTGGTGAGGCCTTTGGCATCTGGTATCGGCCAAGTGGCCAGCAGAGAGTGCTTTTCGCGGTCAATGACCTCAATGGTGCTTTTCCCTCGTACGTCAATAAACATGCGGGGGCTGGACTTATCGAAGGCCATGGCTTCCACGTCGTCGGAATCTATTTTGATCTCGCCGACCTTTTTGGCTTCGGTGGTATCGAGAATGTCGAGGTAGGCATTGGGCATTTGTGCGTCCTTGCCGCCATCCACGACGTACAAGTATTTGGTTGCAGGATCATACCCGGCGGAATCGGCGCCTTCGCGAACCTTTATGGTGCCGACAGGCTTGTACTCGGTGGTCTCGTAAATCTTGACCTCGCCCAGATCACTGTCCACTACGAATAGCTTTTTCAAATCCGCCCGGAAAAGCATGGAGTGGGGCGCTTTCAAGTCCGAGATAACGTGCAGCAACTTGTTGGTCTGGAGATCGAAGATTACGACTTTAGAATTTTCTTCCGCCGTGAGGAACATGCGGTGGCCATCGAGATCTACAGCAAAGTGATCGAAGTCACCGTCATTGAGATTCGGCACCGGGATGGTGTGCAAGAGCTTCAGCGGAGATTTTTGCTGGGCTCGCACGCCAGAGTCTGTGCCCAGGACGGCGAAGCCGGCGATAACCACGAATACCAATCTCATCAATGTGTTCATCATTCCTCGCAATAGAAACTTCTCTGCAAATGGTATGCGAAACACCAGCGGTTCAGGGTTAATTTTAGCTGAATAAATATTCAGGTAAATCTCGTGAAGCCTAGTGGGCGCGCCTCGGAAATGAGTGGATTAGCTGCGCCTGAGATTTGCTGCGCTCTAGAATTTTCTGATAACCTCGGGCTGCTCAGAGTTGCAAAGCGTCTTTGGGCGAAGACGGAGGAGAATTTCGAACCATGCGAATTCAATGGCCCGTTTCATCGGTCACAGCTTCCCTGCTTCTTGCGGCGGCAACATTGGTGGTAATCCAAGCGCACGCGGCGGCGGCTTCCGGGTATCACCTGGTCAAGAGTATCCCGGTGGCCGGAAACGAAGGCTGGGATTACATCGCGGTGGATAGCGATGGGCGGCGTGTGTACGTCTCGCACGGATCACATGTCGTAGTTCTGGACGCCGACACCTACGCGGAGGTCGGAAATATTCCTGACACACAAGGAGTGCACGGCATTGCCATCGCGTCCGAACTCAGGCGCGGCTTCACGAGCAACGGCCGCGCTAACACGGTGACAATTTTCGACACAAAAACACTTAAGACGCTGAGCACGGTAAAAGCCGGGACGAATCCCGACGCCATCATTTACGACGCC
>JBBRPU010000214.1:0-6098 GCA_038227545.1 Candidatus Acidiferrales bacterium | reverse complement strand
TTGTTTCACGTGAAACCAAATTGTCGACCTCATCATTCCAGGCGAAAATTTGCGCAATTTTCGACGCGTCTACATTTTTCATCACGTCGTTGCAGCTCCCGTCGGAGAACTGTTCAGGTGTCAGCGTCGGTAAATTCCGTAAAACCAACTGATACACAGCGCTCCGGGTGCCACAACGACCACCACCGCGTCTCCGTCATGAAAACGATCGTAGTCGTCAAAATCCACAGCCAGGCGCTCCACTCTCTGGCCCGGGCGCCAGGAAGGAACGAAAAGCCTGCGGCTCCCACGCACCATGCCGCGCATATTGAAACGGCTCTGCACGGTAGTCTGGTGATACACCACATTTTGGGGCGCGTCGAGCTTGCCGTTCAGGAAAAGCGTGGCCGCCAATATCCACGGCAGCGGAATGAATCCGGCATAAATTCTCTTCAGTACTTCGATGTCTTTCCGATTACGCGCACCACGATCCAGAAAAACCGCCACCGTCAGGCCCGCGAAAAAAATCAATCCAAAAAACACCAGCATCCAGTCGAGGTCGAGCGGCGGATAAATCTGGCTGATGTAGGGAAATAAGAGCGAGCCTGCGAGGAACACCGCCGTACGCTTCATGAAGCGCGGCCGAAACACCAACTCCGCAATCGAAGAGGTCAGCCCGCACGAAGGGCATTCGTCCTTCATACGTTCCGAACCGCAGTTAAGGCATCTGGTCATTCGGCCCAAGTCAGAAACCGGTCCACCGCCACCACTTGATTATAATCCGGCGGCTGGTGGATTGCCTGCGAGCGAATCCAGAAGATCTTGATAATATTTTTGGTTTTCGGATTCCGCCAGCGCCAACGCCACACCCATCCCCAGGCCGGGCTCAACACGCTTGACGAAACAATTCACTTTTACGGTACGCGCCAGGTTCAGCCGGGCCGTGAATCCCGCGCCAATCCACAAGGTATCGGCGGCCTCAATGAACATACCATTGGAGCTGATGTCGCGAGTTCTTCCTGCCAACACCGCCGAGCCCCATTCAATCTCCAGGTCCGCGCGGAAAGAATATCGCGGCGCCCAGCGGCGCTCCATCCGTCGGGAATCGTGAGTCCCAGTTTCCATAAACTCCCCGCACCCTCCTGCGTAGAGTCTGCCACCCTGCTATTGATCGCGGGCTGTCTTACTGCGTCCAGCATACCTGTGCTGCTTGCTACATCTATACGACGCCGTTAGCCCATGTTTTGTTCCCGTTAATCGTAACCACTTGTGTTAGGCCCGCCGTCTTTCCTGTGCCCCGCTCCGGCATCTTTAGACGTATGCGTAGCTCCGGAAGACTCCTGCAGGCCAGCCAATTTTTTTCCGGCACTGATTCGCCGGCGCACTTCCGCCTCGAGATACTTGCGCAGGCGCTCGGGAACCACTCCGGGCGCGGCCAGGGCCTCAAGATCCGAGACGGTAAGCTCTGGCAGGAAGCCCAGCACCGACGCCAAAGTGGACGCCGGGTTACGCACCAACGCCAGCCTGACGTTGTAATCGCAAGACCACTTGCGATGCTGCGCGATGGCGTGCACTACAGCTTCGGGAACGCCCTCCGTCGCGAGCGTCTTCAGAATTTGCGTCGCGTGCAGGTGGGTATTATCCAGCGCGACTTCCAGGACCCTTGGATGACCTTCGGCCAGCAACAGTCCCGCCACCCGCGCCGGGCCGCGCCGCCCCAGCGTAATTTTTTGCCCCAAGGGAAGCTGCGGCAGGCGCGCCGCCAGTTGATCTTCCACATTGCGCTTCAGTTCCGCGGAAACGCCAGGCGACAGCGCGATCTGCAGCAGGTCCATCAAATAAAGCTCCTTCAGCAGCCGCATGCCCACAAGTCGCGGTGTATGCGGATGGCCAGCCAGCGCCTTTTTTAACGCGTAAACCTTCAGCCACTCGCGACGCTTGGAAATTTCCTCCACTACATCCGCGGCAAGAATTTTGCGGCCCAGCAAGACACGCACGTCGGCTTCCGCAAGTGCGGGATTATTCAGCAGCGCCAACAACACTTCGCGCGATTCGTGATGCAGCAGTGCGGCCAATTCTTCCGCCGTTGCTACAGAAGCGCGCCGGATCTCCTCTGGCGCAGCGGCCGATTTCGCATCGAGCCCCTCCCCAGGCATCGCGTTCCTGGCGTCCACGTCGTTCATACGAATCTGTCTCCATTTCCGCCGCCGGCAAGAATTTCCAGCCCGATCAGCGCCGCCGCATGTGCCGGCAAAATCGGCAGCAACCCGATTTTTCCGTGTGGCGCCGCATGCTGTAAGCGACGGTCCAGCAAGTCATCAAAAAACGCGCAACGCCCGATCATGCCGCCGGTTTTCGCCAGGCGGAATGGTACTTTCTCCAATCCAAGTTCGTTAACCAGCGTTTTCACTAGGGCGGCCAGATGCCCGGCAGCGTCACGCAGGATCCCACGCGCCAATTCGTCGTCGGTATCGGCCGCGTTGGCCACCACCGGAAACAAGCGCGGAAACATTTCCGCAGCGGGATTTTTGGCGGCGTGGCCCAGTTGAGTCATCATCTGTTTTCCAAGCGGCGATTCTTCTCCCGTTTTTTCGCGGTACATTCTGGCTACCGCCAGCGCTTTCCTGCCGATATCTGTGGCGCCGCCTTCGTCGCCCAGCTGCGGACCCAGGCCACCGGCGCGGCGCATTTCTCCGGCCGTGCCGCGTCCAACCGCCACGGATCCGGTTCCGGCAATCAGTACGATCGCTGGTCCGTCCCCGGCCGCAGCCAGCGCAATGTCCAGGTCCGTGCATACTCTAATTTTTACTGCCGGAAACTCCGCAGCTAAAGATGTGCTCATAGCTTCCGCCACTTTAGGATCACCGGTTCCGGAAAGCCCTGCGCAAATCGCCGCCACCGCCGGGCGTTCGACATGGGCTTGCGCAATAGCCGCAGCCGCGGATTGTCTGATCGCATCCACCGCGCGTTCCAGCCCTACCCGCCCCGGATTCGACGGCCCGCTTTGCGCGCGCCCCAGAACATTTCCGTGCTCATCCATGACGAAGCACTCCGTCTTCGTGCCGCCGCCATCAAAGCCCAGAACGTAGCGCATTTAGGAAGCATAAGCCTCTCCGCGACAATCTTCTTTACCGCCGTGTGAACACCCATCTCAAGCAACAATACTTGCCGTTGACGCGCTGAAGCATCGCCACTATCCTCACGACTCTCGATGCACATTCAGCCTTTAGACTTGGCTATCGTGATCGTCTATCTGCTGGCGATCACCGCGCTCGGCATGCACTTCCGGCGCAAGCAGAACGCGGTGGCTTCCTCTCAAGTTGGAGATCCCAACGCCGTCACGCGCGAGTATTTTCTGGGTGGACGCACGGCACCGTGGTGGGCGCTGGCGTTTTCCATCGTGGCTACCGAGACCTCCACGCTCACGATCATTGGAACTCCCGCGATTGCTTACGGCGGTAACCTTACTTTCCTTCAACTGGTCTTTGGCTACCTGATCGGTCGGGTGCTGATCGTTGTGCTGCTGCTGCCGGGATACTTCCGGGGGGATTTTTTTACCGCTTACGCTTTGATTGAAAAGCGCTTTGGCCGGCGCATGCGCGCGGTGGCCGCCACAACATTTCTGGTCACCCGCGCGATTGCCGAGGGTGTGCGTGTCTCCGCTATCGCGCTGGTGCTCAGCGTGGTTCTCGGGACCTCCGAGCACATCTCGGTGGTAATCGTCATCGCCCTCACGCTCCTCTACACCCTCGAAGGCGGCATGAAAGCGGTGATCTGGACCGATGTCGCCCAGCTTTTCATTTATCTTGCCGGCAGCGCCGCTACTTTTCTTGTCTTGCTGCACAAAATTCCCGGCGGCTGGCAGGAAGTCGCCAACGTCGCCGCCATGCACGGCCACAAATTGCAGGTTTTTGATTTCTCGATGCACCTCGCCACCAAATACACCTTCTGGTCGGGACTGATCGGCGGCGCATTCCTCACTATGGCTACCCATGGCACCGACCAAACCATCGTGCAGCGCCTGCTGGCGGCCCGCAATCAGCGTGACAGCCGCCGCGCACTTTTAACCAGCGGCGTCATCGTCCTTATTCAGTTCACAATATTTCTGCTGATCGGAGTTTTGCTTTTTGTTTTCGCGCAGCACGTTCCGCTGCTCGCGGCCGGTGAGCGCGCTGATCGCATCCTCCCGCTTTTTCTGTTACGCGAAATGCCCACCGGGCTTGCGGGATTGCTGCTTGCTTCCATCATTGCGGTGGCCATGTCCAACGCCAGCGGCTCGCTGAATTCTCTGGCAGCGAGCAGCGTTTTGGATTTTTCTGCATTGCGTGGAGTCAAGGGCCGGGAGTCCACGGACGACCGCAGCTTTCTTCGGCGCTCGCGCAACATGACGCTTTTCTGGGGACTGGTGCTCATGGGCTTTGGCTTAATGACCTGGGGTCCGTTGCTGGAAGCGGGCCTCACCGTGGCGTCGCTTCCTTTTGGGAGTTTGCTGGGACTTTTTTTACTCGGCACATTCAATCGTCGCGCCAACGCAACCGGCGCTGTGGCCGGGATGTTTTCGGGCCTGCTCGCCATTCTGTGGGTGTGGCGTCTCAGCAATATCGCGTTCACGTGGTATGTCTTGATCGGAAGCAGCGTGACTTTTCTGATAGGCTCGCTGGTCAGCCTTTTGGCGCGCACACCAATTTATGAAGAACGCGCATGACTGAAAAACGCCTGGAACTCGTTCGCGGGCTTGGAGCCTGGGCTTCCGCCGCCATCGTCGTAGGCACCATGATCGGCACCGGCATTTTTTTGAAGCCCGCCGAAATGGCTCGCGAGGGACGCACCGTTTCGGTCGTTTTTGCCGCGTGGATCGTTGGAGCGATTCTTTCCATCTTCGGCGCGCTTTCTTTTGCCGAGCTCGGCGCCGCCATTCCCGAAGCTGGCGGCGAATACGCCTATCTGCGGCGGGCCTTCGGTCCCGTGTGGGGATTTCTTTTTGGCTGGATGCATTCCATCGTGGGCCGGCCCAGCTCACTAGCATCCATCGCCGCCGGCATGATGCGCTTCGTGGGTTTTTTGATTCCCGCCGTTGGCGCGCCGCTTTTTGTCGTGCATATTCCCGCCATCGGCGGGCGGATCGCACCCTACGATTTTGTTTTTACCTGGGCGCAGCCGTTCGCGGTGCTGTGGCTCGCCTTCATGACCGGGGTGAATTATCTGGGCGTGCGTCTTGGCGGCGCAGTGCAGGTCTTTCTCACCGCCATAAAAATCATGTCGGTAGTCATCGTTATCGGCGTGGCTTTTTTTTCGCCGGCGGGCGCCCCGCGTGCGGCTGACCCGTTCTGGCCAGCGGCGGGAGATAGCGTGGGCATGATTCTTGCCGCGTTTCTCGCCACGCTGGCCGCAGCTCTGTGGGCTTACGACGGCTGGGAAGATTTGAATCTCGTCGGCTCGGAAGTGGCCGATCCGCAGCGCAACTTTCCGCGGGCGCTGGTCGGCGGCGTTTCTTTCGTAGCTATCATCTATTTATTATTCAGCGCCGCGTGCCTCAAAGTTTTGCCTTTCGGAAACGTGGCAAATTCCCAGCACATTGCTTCCGATGTGGTCGAACACGTCATCGGCCGCGGCGCGGCGGCGTGGATCACTCTGGCGATGGCCGTCTCCGCGCTGGGCTCCATGAATTCTTCCGTGTTGAGTGGCGCGCGCGTCGGGTACGCCATGGCCCGGGACGGAATATTTTTTAAAATTGCCGGTGGCATTCACCCGAAGTTTCGTACTCCCGGGCGCGCGCTGATTTTTCAAGGCGTGCTCGCCAGCCTGATGGCGTTGACGGGCACGTTTGAAGAACTCTCCAACCTGTTTATTTTTGCCGCATGGATTTTTTACGGCTTCGCGGTGGTGGCGCTCTTTCGTATGCGCCGCACGGAGCCGGACTTACCCCGGCCCTATCGCTGCTGGGGTTACCCCTGGGTGCCGGGGCTATTTGTTGCCGGAGCGCTCGCGCTGACGATAAATATCTGGATTCAGCGCCCCGGGCGTTCTTCTATCGGATTACTTTTGATCCTGGCGGGCCTGCCGTTCTATAAAATGTGGGCCGGTCGCGAACGATCATTGTCCGCCGCGCCGCTCTCGTA